>NZ_CP183074.1:0-300000 GCF_048401065.1 Pseudoalteromonas sp. US3C1004 | reverse complement strand
CTGCCTTTATTCCAATAAATTACACGCCGTTGCTCATCATAACCTTGCACCGATATAGAATCGACTGCATCAAATAGTTGATGCAACGGATCATTAGTAACATATTGATGGGCTGGCATATTATGGGCTTTATGGGGATCCATTAAATGGGTTCCAGTTATTGAATTACTTTATTTATATATTAGACATAAAGTTGAGATTTAGCATGGTAAGGGAGGTTTCAATGTGTGACTTTTCATTGATTTAGTCGAAAGTAATTTTAACAAAGCACAATTAAGTACTTTTAAAGCAAAGGCCAATAAAGATTGGCCTTTGGATTATCTTGTTAGTTGGTGGGCATTAAATAGATTTCGCGTACGCTATTACGCTGGTTGGCCTCAATAGCAAATAATACCGCATCGGCCACATCTTGTGGGTCGAGCTTATCGGGTTTTGCTTCATCAAAAAAAGGCGTATTTACCATACCTGGCGCAATAGTGGTACAGCGACCATGCCAGGGTTTCATTTCCTCTGCTAAATTTTGACCAAAGCCATGTGCAAACCATTTAGTAGCACCATATATAGAGCCGTCAATGGGTCTTCTTCCTGCTGCAGAGCTGGTTAAAATAAAATGCCCTTGGTTTTCACGTAAATGAGGCAAGGTGAGTTTTGCGGTCCACAACAACGCTTTAATGTTAAGATCAACCATGGCTGACCACTCTTGGGGATCGCCATTCTCTGTGCCTGGTGATGACACACCCATGCCCGCGTTAGCGAATGCTGCGTCTAATCGCCCAAACTTTTCAATGCCCTTACTTACTACACTCTCAAGCTCGCTAAACTGAGTGGCATCGGCTGAAACGCTAAATGCACTTTCATGGCCTAACTCATCAACTAGTTTATTGAGTTTATCTTCACTGCGCGCAGTTAATATTACTTTGTGACCATTATTAACTAATGTTTTAGCGGTCGCCTCGCCAATACCACTAGAGGCACCGGTAATTAAAATTACTTTATGTGTCATAGTTCCTCCAAAACAAAAAGCCCGCAGGTGCGGGCTAGAATTTATAAAGTTGATGCTTACTGAGCAATATCAAATGTCACTTCGGTATCTTCACCGGCTACAACCGCCACCGGCTTAACTTGATATAGGGTAAACGCTTCATCTTGTAGTTCGGCATCATCAATATGCGCGTTACAGGTATAACCTAGCTGATAATCGCCAGGCGTAATAAATGCTAGTTCAAATTCATATTGGCTAGTTTCATTGTTAAGTACCACATTTGCAGTAGCTAATGGTGCGTCTACAGGGGTTTCACCCTCAGTGACTTCGTAATTATCAAGTGGTAGCTCTACATCACTGTTATACAAGTAAACAGCATGGCCGAATGAACCATCTTCAGCGGCAACCTCAATGTTATCGGTTTCACAATTTGCATAAAGTGATTCGCTTACTGTACCTTCAATATCTTGTGACTCAGCAAGGTTTTCAAGACGAACTCCACGTGGTTTTAATACTATTTCGTTACCGCTTTGTGGCGCAACTAACGATTTTTTAAGATCAAATTCAAGTACAAAAGTGTTGTCCGTTTGATTCAGAGTAAAACCATCAAGTTGAATCTCACCGATTCCGTCATTGCCTTTTCGTTTTACGATTAACGGTGCAATGCTGTCATCTTCATAAACAACATGCGAAGTTTCGGTTAGGTTGTTTATATCACCATTAATTACATCAGCACGTATCCACGCGTATTCACCTGCAGGTACGTCTTCGCCCTCTAGTAAGGAAAAAATATCATCGCCAGTGTAATCCAATAAGTTAACCATTTCAGCTTCGGTTGAATCGCTGGCTTCACGTGTTTCGAAGCTAAAATCTTCGCCACCTTGTGAACGAAGGGTGATAGAGTCAAAAACTACATTAACCGCTTTTAAGCCTGTTACTGGCGCATCTGAAACTCCTAAACTGAACGTTGATTTTTGCGGATCGGTAGGAGTAATAGGGGAGTCATCATTTGATGAACCACAACCCGTTAATGCTAATAAGACGGCGCTACTAAGTAATGTTGATTTTAAGTTCATGTTAGGTTTCCAAATACTTTAAAGTATCACTCAGTATAGATACAAAAACTTAACCTAAATTGAATTAAAATTATTAATTACAGGAAGAAGATTTAAATACTGTGTATCTTCCCCCTATAAAAAAAAAGCTTAGGCTTCTAATTGGAAGGGATAAACTGATCCCAAGCTCAGTAATTGTGTTAACTCATCAAGGGCTTGGTAGCTTTCGGTAAGTAAAGCAGGGTCTGCAAAGTCGTTGGCACCAAGCTTATCGCGGTAATGGCGCGTAGCCCAATCACATAATTGAATGTACTTTTGCTCATCTAAGATAACCTCTGGGTTTACTGCCGCTAATTCATGGTTATTAAGCGCTACGCGTAACCGTAAACAAGCAGGCCCGCCACCATTTTGCATACTTTGGCGCAAATCAAAAAACTGCACTTGATTTATGGGATTATCGGCAACAATTAGCTCTTCAATATACGCTTTTACAGCAGGGTTGCGCTGGCATTCTTGTGGGGCAACGAGCAGCATTGCATCGTCATTCATGCTAACCAGTTGGCTATTAAATAAATAACTACAGACGGCATCTTGAATACTCACTTTGCTGGTTGGCACCTCAATAATATAAAGCTGTTTGTTACCTACATAGGCTTCGCGGATATCGTCTAATGCTTGCGTTTGATTTAAAAACGCCTGTTGATGGCATAATAAAACATTGGCGTTACCCACTGCAATTACATCATTATGGAACACCCCTTGGTCAATCACATCAGGGTTTTGTTGTAATAGTATTTGGCTGGTATCTTTTATATTGTGCAATCGACAAATGGCTTCAGACGCTTCCAAAGTTTGCCTTGCAGGGAACTTAACGGGCTTAACAAGTTTACTGTTAAAGGCACTTGCACCAAATACAAATAACTCTAGACCTGTTTCACCATGGCTGTCGCACAGCCGAGTATGGTTTGCTGCGCCTTCATCGCCAAAAAAACCTTGCTCAGGCAAATGTGAATGGTGTGCAAAGTATTGTTCGTTATTAAACATCGCTTTGAGCAAACGTGTAGTGGTGTTTGGCTCTAAAGAGCGATGAAATTTATTATTTAGATTAGCCGCAGTGAAGTGTACCTTGCCGTCGTTAGTATCAGGTGAAGGCGATATGGTGGCTGCATTAGCGGTCCACATGGCAGAGGCAGAGTAACAGGCGCGCAATAAAATAGGATCAGCTTTAAAAGCTTTATTAATGACTTGCGCATCGTTGCCAGTAAATCCTAAACGGCGAAGTACATTTAAATCTGGGCGAGCATGAGGAGCAAAAACCCCTTGGGTTAAGCCTTTATCATGCATAGCTTTCATTTTAGCCAGGCCCTGCAATACAGCTTCTTGCGGATTTGAAAAACTCGCCGCGTTATTTAACGAAGCAACATTACCATACGACAAACCTGCGTAGTTGTGAGTAGGGCCGACTAAGCCGTCAAAATTAACTTCTAAAGCATGCATACACGTTCCACTAACCAATTAAATAGTCTTTTACAATACAACGCTATGAGGTAGCTTGCAAAGTCTGTTCAAAAATAGTTTAACGCGAATAGATACGCTCTTTTTCACTGGTGGTATGCGTATTTGTTGGCTCATTTACTTGCCACACTGTGATATCTAAGCGCCATAAAAAATAAAGAGTGTTGTATAAATTAGACATAACTTTTCCTTGGTGTTGCTAACGTCATTAAGAGAGAAGGAAGAAGTATGCCAATTGTTAATTGAATATTTTATGAATAATAATCAATAAGTTAATTTTTTATAACTAAACTATAAAAAAGCTTAAGCACCACATTGGATAAATTTACGCTAGGTTTGCACTAACTTGGGACTGTCTTTAGCATCGACACTTTCATCTTCAGTCTGGGTGCTTAAGTCGCTAACGATTAAATCGAGTAACTGCATTAATTGCTGTGCTTGGTTAGTGTCGATACTGTCAAATTTACAGAAAATTGTTTTTGGAATATCAGCAGCTTTAAGTTTTAAAGATTGACCCGTGTGAGTCAATTGCACCAAACGCTTACGCTTATCGTGTTCGTCCTTTATAACGTTAAGTAGTGACTTGCTGGTCATCTTTTTTAATATTTGAGTAAGCGCACCACCATCAATTGCGGTTTTATCGATTAGTTCGGCGATGGTTACTTCATCTTGTTCCCACAGCGCCATCATAACAACATACTGAGGATAGGTAAGGTTAAGCTCAGCTAGAGGTTCTCGATAGGCACGGGCTATGCTGTTGGACGCCATGTATAAACGATGGCATAGCTGATTTTTTAATTTTAACTGTTCAAACGACATCGTTTTATCCTCATTTCAATACAGAGTATTTTAGTTTGCATGCAAAGTATTTGCAATCAGAATTTAGTTGCTCTATTATTTTGCATGCAAAGTAACTAGTGTGAAAATTTTAAACCTTAGGAGTTCACTATGAATGTATTACAAAATGTAGCTTATACAGCAAAAGCAACGGCAACAGGCGGACGTGAAGGGGTAGCTAAATCAGATGATGGTCGTTTAGATGTTAACTTATCAACGCCTAAAGGGTTAGGTGGTGATGATGGTCAAGGCACTAATCCTGAGCAATTATTCGCAGCAGGGTATGCAGCGTGTTTTATTGGCGCACTTAAATTTGTAGCCGGTAGCGAAAAGATCGCATTATCAAGCGATACTTACATTAACTCTGAAGTGTCTATTGGTGCTATTGAAGGCGGTTTTGGTATTGCTGTAAAACTTGCTGTATCACTAGGTGATATGGACAAATCAGCGGCGCAAGAGCTGGTAAATAAAGCACATCAAGTATGCCCATACTCAAACGCAACACGCGGTAATATTGAGGTAGAACTTTCAGTTATTTAATTTACCTCTTTATATTGTTTATAAAAACACGCCATGAGTGATCATCGCGTGTTTTTTATTCGCAACTATATCTATAAATGAATTGAAAATAGATAAAACCAGTTATATTCGAAATTTCATATATTCACTATTCCATATGTTTGTTTTTTGTTTTATTGTATATGCATAAACTAAACGAGGACGCTATGGAACAACTCAACCCACTACAGTTTTATAAATGCTTAGCTGACGATACGCGCTTAAAAGCCATGCTGCTAATTAGCCATGAGCAAGAATTATGTGTATGCGAGCTTGTGGCTGCCCTTGAGCTTAGCCAGCCTAAAGTATCTCGTCATTTAGCCCAGCTTAGGCAATGTGGCTTATTGAGCGATCGTAAGCAAAATCAATGGGTGTATTACAGTATTAATAAAGCCCTACCAGAGTGGGCTGAAAATGTACTAGCACAAACCCGTAGCGCTAATATTGAATTTTATAACGATGATTTAAATCGACTCAATGCAATGGGTAACCGCCCTGAGCGTGCAGCAAACTGCTGTTAATTAACTTTTAAAGGTATTTATTATGACAATTAAAGTAGGGATTAATGGTTTTGGCCGTATGGGGCGCTTAACATTGCGTGCTGCACTTGATTGGCCTGAAATTGAATTTATTAAAATTAATGATGTTGCTGGCGATGCTAAAACGCATGCACATTTACTCGAATTTGATTCAGTACATGGGCGTTTGGCACACAATGTAACAGCATCAGTGCACAGCTTTATTGTAGGTAAACACACCATTGCTGTAACTAACAATAAAAACATTGATGATACTGATTGGTCAGATTGCGATGTAGTCATTGAAGCCAGCGGTGTGATGAAAACCACAGAATTATTAAATCAATACCTAGCTCAAGGTGTAAAACGTGTGGTGGTGACTGCACCGGTGAAAGAAGACGGTATTTTAAATGTAGTGATGGGCGTAAATGATGATTTATATAATCCTGATGAGCATAAAATTGTTACAGCGGCATCGTGTACAACAAACTGTTTAGCGCCAATTGTTAAGGTACTACAAGAAAAAGTGGGTATTAAACACGGCTCTATGACTACTATTCACGATATAACTAACACCCAAACTATTATTGATGCCCCACATAAAGACTTACGTCGAGCTCGCTCATGTGGTACCAGTTTAATTCCCACCACAACAGGCAGTGCTACGGCTATTACGCATATTTTCCCTGAGCTTAAAGGGAAACTTAATGGCCATGCTGTTCGTGTACCACTTACTAATGCATCAATTACCGACTGTGTATTTGAGCTTGAACACGGTGTTACGCAAGATGAAGTAAACGAGTGGTTTTATCAGGCTGCAGAGGGCACATTAAAAGGGATTTTAGGTTATGAAGAGAAGCCACTTGTGTCTATTGATTATAAAACCGATCCGCGTAGTTGTACTATTGACGCGCTTTCTACCATGGTGATTAATAAAACCCAGCTTAAATTATATGCTTGGTACGATAATGAGTGGGGATATGCAAACCGTACCGCCGAACTTATGCTAAAAGTAGCAAAAAGTGATGTAGTTAATTAGCCCAAGGTATTAACCATGTTTGCTCAACTTAGTGATTTACCTCAAGCGATAAAACAATATTTAATTATTACCGGTAATTATTGGGCGTTTACTTTAACCGATGGGGCGCTGAGAATGCTGGTGGTGCTGTATTTCCATCAGCTAGGATATGATGCACTTGCCATCGCTATGCTGTTTTTGTTTTATGAAGTGTTTGGGGTGATCACTAACTTAGTGGGGGGGTGGCTTGGCGCGCATTTAGGCTTAAATAAAACCATGAATATTGGCTTAGGCATACAGCTTGTTGCCTTAGCTATGTTATGTGTACCTAGTGATTGGCTGGGCGTTTTTTACGTTATGGCTGCACAAGCGCTCAGTGGTATTGCCAAAGATTTGAATAAAATGAGTGCTAAAAGCGCAATTAAGTATTTAGTGCCTGATGACGAAACAGGGCAAAGTAAACTATATAAATGGATTGCGTTACTAACCGGTTCAAAGAATGCGCTCAAAGGCATAGGCTTTTTTTTAGGTGGATTACTATTAACTTTAGTGGGCTTTAAAGGCGCATTATTTGTCCTGATTGCTTTATTAGGCGTTGCTTGGTTGGTTAGCCTAATTTACTTAAAAGGTGATATGGGTAAAGCCAAAAATAAGCCTAAATTTAAGGAGTTATTTTCAAAATCCAGAGCAATTAATTTACTCAGTGCTGCGCGATTATGTTTATTTGCGGCACGTGATGTATGGTTTGTAGTTGCGCTGCCTGTTTATTTAGCCGCACAGTTTAATTGGGATCATTGGTGGGTAAGTGGCTTTATGGCGCTATGGGTTATAGCTTATGGAATTGTGCAATCACAAGCACCTAAAGTAACAGGAAGTTCGGCCGATAGAGTAGATATTATCGAAAAAGCCTCTTGGTGGGCGGTCGCACTGACTGCTGTTATGTTTATATTAGCAGCCTTAATACAACTTGATATTGCAGTAAGTTTTACCTTAATAATAGGTTTATTGGTTTTTGGCGCTACATTTGCAATCAATTCTTCTTTGCATAGCTATCTTATTGTTAACCTTGCTAAAAGCGATGCAGTATCACTTGATGTGGGCTTTTATTACATGGCTAATGCAACCGGTCGACTGGTTGGGACAGTATTCTCAGGATTAGTGTATAAACTATATGGATTACAAGCTTGCTTGTGGGTAAGTGTTAGCTTGCTTTTTGTTGTTGTGTTAGTGACTCAGCGACTAAATAAGCAAAGTTAAATGGTCGTTGGTTATGAGATTCAGTTATCCATATTATTTTAAAATAATTAATAATATGTTGTTTAATTTGGTCTAAACTAAAAATAAATAAGTAAAGCAAGGTAGTTATAAATGCGGGAAATAGCGTTAGCAAAAAAGTTATTATGGATAAGCGTCGGAAGTATACTTTTAACGGTAGTACTATTTTCAGGCATACTTTGGTCTAAACTCTCATCGAGTAATGCCAACACTTCTGCAGAAGCTGAGACTCTAATTGTTAATGAGGTGGATGGGCGATTAACAGCAAATGCAGCCGCCTATGGTGAAAAAATTGCCGCCTTTATTAATGAAGCTTACCGAATACCTTTTTCACTTGGTAGTATTTTAGAAGATGCCGATAAAGCCTCAATAAAGCGTGATTCAGTTGTTTCTTTAAATCGTTCAATATTAGAAAGTAATGATGTTATTTCCTCTATTTATTCACAGTTTGAAAAAAATGGTTTTGATGGTAAAGATAGTGAATTTACTCAAGGCTACAATCACTCTGTTGCTGGTGCTGGAACATTAGAAATTTATTTCACTAAAAATAGCAATGGTTTGGTTGAGCAACAGGTTGTGGAAGACGCGGAAGAAAAATACGCGGATAAAATAAACGAATTTGGTTTACGTGAGGCAGAGTGGTACTTGTGTGCTAAAGACAAGCTAAAACCATGCATTATGGAACCCTACTTGTATGAGATTACACCGGGTTACTCAGAAATGATGACCTCACTTGTTGTCCCTGTTATTAAATCAGGCAAGTTTGTAGGCGTTACAGGGGCGGATATAACTTTACCTGTATTTCAAAAACTAACAGAAGAGCTTTCAAAGGCGCTTTACGATGGTAAAGCAAAAGTAACGTTACTTAGTCATTTGGGTTTAATTGTTGGTACAAGTCATTACAAAGAAAAATTAGGCCGTCCACTAAAAGAAGCTGTTAGCGCTAAAAGTTATGAGAGTTACAAAGCACTAAAAGGCACTAAAGGAATAAACAAACAGGGCGCTGAAATAATGGTGTCTTACCCGATTGAAATTAAGCTTGCTGATGTGAAATGGATGCTGCTAATTGAAGTACCCGCTGAACTTGCCTTTGAAGGACCTATTCAATTAACTGCTGGCATGTCTGAGGCTGCAAAAGAGCTGGGTGTGATTATTTTGATCACGGGGACTGTAATTGCGGTATTGGCATTTATAGTAATGAAGCTTGTAGTAGGCAGTGTTGTGGCTCCTCTTAAACAAATTCAGGAGCGGGTTGATAACTTAGCAAGCTCTGAAGGTGATTTAACACAAACTCTGCATGTTGATACTCACGCTGAGCTTATAGCTCTGGCTGGAGGATTTAATAAGTTTCTATCAAAACTTCGTGAATTGATCAGTGAGCTTAAAGCGGTCTCAGATCAAACCAAGCACCAAGGTGAAGTTACCTCAAATATTGCGGTAGAAACCAAGCATAATGTGCAAGCACAGTTTAAAGAAATTGAAAGTGTGGTTACTGCAATGAACGAAATGAGCGCGACAGCACTTGAAGTGGCAAAAGCTTCAGAGCAGTCGGCGCAACAAGCTGATGAAATTAACACCTTAGTGGTTAGTAGCGAATCGAGCTTATCATCGGCTATGTCGCAAGTTAAAACCATGTCTGAAGAAATTAAAGAAGCTAATCAGGCAGTAGAAAAAGTAGCATCGCGTAGTAATGATATTACTCAAATACTTGATGTGATCCGAACTATCTCTGAGCAAACTAACTTACTAGCACTAAACGCAGCTATTGAGGCTGCACGAGCTGGGGATCACGGACGTGGTTTTGCCGTTGTTGCTGATGAGGTTAGAGCTTTAGCATCTAAAACGCGCTCATCAACCGATGACATTAGTAGTTTAATCGATAGCTTACTTTCAGAAGTGGGTAATGCATCAACTGTTATCGAAAAAGGTGTAGTACGCGCCGAAACTGCAGTAGATGAAACCTCAACAGCTTTTGATGCACTGCACAGTGTGGTTGTGAAAGTAGATGAAATAACCAATCAAATTACCCATATTGCAACGGCTGCTGAAGAGCAAAGCTTAGTCACCGAAGAAATAAATCGCAACTTGACGATAATTTCTGATGCTGCTTCACAGCTTTCTGATTTATCTGCTCAAGCAGGCGATAGCAGCGAAGAGTTAAATAAACTAGTTGCGCAGCAAGACTCTGAGCTTAATAAATTAAAAACCTAGACGTCGAACTTTGGTTTTAAATTAAAAAGGCAGCTAACTTTATTAGCTGCCTTTTTATTTTAAGCTAAAGACTCTTCATGAGTGAAAACATGTTTTCGATCATTGGTTTGGCCAACTTTTCTACATTTGGTCGATTAAAATAACTACGTAAGCCAGTAAATTGTATTTGGAAAAAACGAGCATAATCTATAGCCGAGGTATTTCCACTGAGCTCTTTATTAGCTATAGCGTTTGTAAATAGTTCAGTAAGGTAATGTTCAAAGTCTATCATCAGCTCTACGCTGATTTGATAAAGATAGCTGTCTTTATCAACAAACTCATTATTTGCCTTAACTAACATGCAGATAGAACTTGGAGTATGACTTTGTGAAGAAATAACAACATATTCTACAAAGTCTTGCAGTGCTTCAAGAATACTGCTGCATGATACTAAACGTTCATCTATTAAGCTTTGCATTTGTTTGGCATAATTTTTTATCGCTTCACAATATAAACCTTCCTTAGAGCCAAATGCCGCATAAATGCTGCCTGGACGCATATTAATTGCATCTTGTAAATCGCGGGTAGATGTAGCATGAAAGCCCTTCTCCCAGAATAATTGACTAGCGGCATAAACAACTTGCTCGCGTTCAAATTTAACTTTATTGGCCATGATAGTTTCTATTAAATTGAGCAATTGTTCAATTTTAACTTGAGCGATCGCTCAAAATCAAATAGTATGTGTCTCGATGTTACTTAAAACTATTTTTTAATTGGAGTTAGTGATGGCCGAATTTACCTTATACACACAAGAAAATGCATCAGAAGAAGCACAACCTCTATTGGCAGACTCTATTGCTGCTTTTGGTATGTTACCCAACCTTCATGCTGTAATGGCTGAGGCGCCAACCTTACTTAAAGGCTACCAAGTACTGCATGAGCTATTTCAAAAAACATCATTCAATGCAAAAGAATTAACCGTTGTTTGGCAGTCAATTAATGTTGAACATGCGTGTCATTATTGCGTACCAGCACATAGCGCAATTGCCGCTTCAATGAGAGTTGATCAAGGTATTGTTGATGCGCTAGTTAATAAAACGCCACTGGAGGATGTAAAACTTGAAGTTCTTCGTGAAACAACCCTTGAGATGACACGCGAACGAGGTGTGCTAAGCCAGTCACAGCAGGATAAGTTTTTTGCCGCTGGCTATACAAAGCAACAGCTTTTAGAAATTGTATTGGGTCTTGCGCAAAAGGTGATGAGTAATTACACCAATCATCTTGCAGATACGCCAGTGGATGATGCGTTTAAGAAATTTGTAAAATGATAGGTTAGCCGCTATTTAGCCATTAAGTTATATCGATTTAATGGCTAAATAATTTTTATATAAAGATGAAGCTGTTTATTTAAATTTAACGTCTTTATTACTGCGATAGTAAGTGCGAACTTCCGGTTTAGTCCATTCACCTTTTTTTAAATAAGAAGTAGACACAACAAACTGTTGGTCTTTAAATTCACTGGTTGATTTCACTTTAGTGATCCCTTCTTGGCTACCAGTGACATCTTCATAGGCCACAAATTGTGTTGGGCTCAGTACTTTCATGACGCCTTTAGTATAAAAGCCAGCTGTTGTGAAATAATAGAAAACAAGTGACTGTTTTTTACGATCATAGAAAATCATTGATTCCCCTCCATACTCACCCTCATTAATAGAGTGTGTAGTACGAATGGCTTTACCATTAAGTACGCGCTGCCATTTACTCACATCTTGAATACTTGGCTCACCTTTTTCGGTGTTAAAATCAGCTTGCCAAGTGCCTAAGTAGGGCGTGAAAATCGCAAGTTCTGGTGCTAGTGACTCTGTTTTATTATTCGCTAGAGTGCTAAATATAGATAGCGATAACAGCAGCATCGCGGCCTTTAAATATGTCATAATTAACCCGAGTGTTTATTTATTATTCTTATTATAGGCGATTATTTTTTGATAAAAAGTACCTTAATTATATTTTCGAGCGTGTTTATAGCTGTATTATGGTTTGCTTATTTAAATCATAAAATTGAGATGTTCGTACCGATATATATTTCACTACTCAGTGGTATTACATTTTTCTATTATGCGTGGGACAAACGAAAATCAGTGCAGTCGAATCGCAGGCAAGTAAGTCGTATACCTGAGCGACATTTACATCTCTGTGCTCTATTGGGAGGATGGCCTGGTGCACTTATAGCGCAGCAGACTTTAAGGCATAAGTCACAAAAGCGTGTATTTATAGTGATATTGTGGCTGTGTATAGCGGTGAATTTAAGCTTGGGTAGCTATGCATGGTATGTTTATTATTAATGTTTAATGCCTTTATTCATTAAAGGCATTTCACTTTCTTAAACAGTCTATTGCGCTGATTGGCTTAACTGTTTTTCATCGAGCTCTATAGTTAAAATGGTTTTTTTATCAACCGTTACCCATTTTCTATAAGTTACATAGCCCGCTTTACTTACTTCAATATCATATTTACCTGCATCTAGTTCAATTGCATCTTGATATACAGGCACTATATTCATTATCCGTACTCTAGAATCAGCTGGGTTAGTAATAACCGTAAGTGATATTGGTGCACTTTCTTCGCTCACTTGAGGGGTTGGCTCAATAACGACATCTTCAGTTTTGCTGGTTTTAGATGTTGCTGAACAGCCTGAGAGTATGAGGGCTGCAGCTAGTAAGCTTAAATTCTTCATAGGTACTCCATTAATTATAAAAACTCTAAATATGTAAAATCTTGGCGGAGTGTATGATGATATGAATGCACTCGTCGTCCTTGACTTTGTTATCTGTATTTTGATTTTAGTCTAATAGCTATGTAATCGTTATTCAATCACCACTGTGCTATTTTTGAGCAATAAATATATACTCTTTTTAAAGCATATTATCTAAAGACTGAGTAATCGCTTCACTTTTTTCAACTAAGCGCTCAGCAGCTTTATACATTCTTTTTTTCATTAAATCGTTAGCTGTGCTGATGTAACGTCTCGATAATTCTTTTCTCAACGAGACTAAAAGTGAGAAGTCATTCGGTAATGCTGTTGATTCAGACTTAATAAACTCTTCAAACTCCATTAACGCTTTATGATCTTCTATTGTTTCTAATTGAGCCGAGAAACGTTGAAACTTAGGACCATAAAACACCACTGCATCGGCACGCGGAAAGTCGGCTTGTTCGCCTAAATTAACCTTTTGCTGATACGCAGTTAATGCATTAATAGCAGACTCTCGCTGCATTAAATTTGCTAGTAACTCATCCGCTTTTTTGTTGTTTGTAAAAACGATTTTACCCACGTTTAAGAGAACTTTTTGGGTGATCACATCGTCACTTTCTATAGCGGTATTTAACGCAACAGTGAAATTATCAAGGTGAAGATCTGTTGGCTGATAACGGTAAGTTTTATCAACTTCTTTTAAGTCTGAAACTAAGTGAGCAATACTATTGGGCTGCTCTTCGTTATAACGCGACTGTTCAAGTAATAAATCGATTCTGGCTGTAATATCAAAAATAATTGATTGGCGTTCTCTAAGTACACTTTCTAATTGCATCGATAGTTTTTCTGAATCAGGGTAATAATCTAATGCGTCAGAGTAGACGGCTATGATTTTATCGAAATCTTTAAATTTACGACCTGCAATATTATTAAACTGATTAGCTTCATCATTAAAGCTCTCTAATATGCTTTGCTGGTTTGATCTTAGTAACCCTTGTTTAAGCACTTCATATTGTGGTGGAATTTGTTCAAGTTTGTTTAAAATAGTTGGCCCCTGCCAAGACATCCACGCTTCTACTTGTTGGTTAATCGCTTTGGCATTATCGAGTTGTGCCTGTAATTGTTTTGTATTATCTGAGCTTGAGTAATAATTTTGCGCAATTAAACCAATAATGGCGATACTGGCGACGCTTGCAAAAATGGCTGGCTTTAAGTTTGTTGTGAGACTTTTTAAAATGGGCTCTAATGATTCAAGCCTTTGATTCGCATTTAAAACTAATGCTTTATTTAAATTGTTCCACAAAAGAATAGGGCAGTTACTTGGTTTTTTCACTGTTGTATTTTTAGGTACTTTGTCTGCAGCAACACGGTTAAATGGATGTTTACTACTGAGTAGTTCATAGGCAATACAGGCAAAAGAAAAAACATCGTCTTTTACTGATGCTTCACTACCCTTTAATTGCTCAGGACTTGCATATGTTGGGGTGTAGCCGCCAATAGTTGCCAGTTCACTGTCATTTTTTACAGCGTATTGATCGTCTAAGCTTTTGTGTTTGGCAATACCAAAGTCAAGCACCTTAAGGTTGCCGTTAGAGTCAAAAATAATATTTGAGGGCTTAAGGTCGTTATGAATTACGCCTCGCGAGTGGGCATAAATTAGCGCATTGGTTAATTGCTCTAAAATAATTTTTGCTTTTTTAAACGCTAAACCTGAGGGTTTATTACGTTTAATAATTTGTTCCAGTGTTTCCCCTTCAATTAACTCCATAGTGACATAATATAAATCGCCATCAGAATCTGCTGAGTACACTTTTACAATACTTGGGTGGGAAAGTTGCTGTGTTTTTGCTGTTTCATCTTTTAGTAATGAAATAGCTTCTTCAGAGCTTGAAAATTCTTCCTGAAGTACTTTAATTGCTACTGTGGCTTCTGAGCGATTACTGCTTTCTAAAAAAGTATCGCGCGCCCGATAAATGTAGCACATACCGCCTTGGCCAATCAGCTCTTCAATTAAGTAGCGGCCAGATATTTTTTTGCCAAGTAGGTTTTGCTTGCGAATGTTTGACGTTTTTTTTGTGTTTGAGTCTAGGGAAGCAATCTGAGTTTTATCGTTGTGATCATTAGTACTACTCATAAAAAATCCTTTTATTGTGTTAAGTTAAATAATTACAAAGGTAAATATTCTCTGCTTATCTATCAATTTTCCCTCTGATATGAGTATGTATTTTACAAAAATATACAATTATAGCAATGCCTGAGTGACATATTGTTGTTGGTAAATTTCCCTTACTATATATTGAAAAAGTCGGTTTAAAGCTAGAAGGGGTCTCTAAACAGGCTGTTTTTGGCCTAGTTATAAAGCATTACGGTAAAATCTTTCATCGCTGTGTAATGTGTTTATCAAACATCTTGTTTTAGAGACAAAATCAAGAGCGCAATATTTTCTTGTGTTAATTTCAATGTTGACAATAGTTTCGCTTCTACTTTATCCTGTTCACAATAACGATATAAGGGACTGACTTATCAAATGGAACTGATACTAAACATCACTAGTTATCACAGACTTTCGCCTGAAATAGAAGCCACTAAAACTGTAACAGATTCATTAACTTTTGGTCGCTCTGAAGCGTGCGATTGGCATTTACCCGATCCCGAAAAAATAATCTCAAGTAAACACGGTATAATAGAAAAAGAAGGTGACTCTTTTTACGTATACGATAATTCAACTAATGGATTATTTATTAACTTTGCTGTAGCGCCGCTTGGTCAAGGCAACAAACAACGTTTGTCAGACAGTGACGTATTAACCATCGGCGATTTTCAAGTCAATGTTGTGCTAACATCAGATCAACAAGCTGATGTGAGTAGTTCTGCTCCAAGTCATTTTCAATCAGTAGATACTTTCGCTACGCAAAACTCTCAACCGGCTGAGCAGTCTATACCTTCATTCGATGACTCGATTATGAATGAGTCGATGCCTGAGATATCAGTGACTGCGCAACAAACAACAGATAATCATATTCCTGAAGACTGGGATGAATTAACGCGCCTTATGAATACCGATGACTTTGACATTGGCAATAATGTTAGCAATTCATCAGCACCTGTTGATACTCCTGCGCCTGCGCCTATTCAAGAACCTCCTCGTTCAAATAGCCACGCTAATGAGCACAAACCTGACAAACAGTCTGCACCAATAAAGAGCGTAGTTCAAAATGACAAGGCGTTATCTGATGCGTTTTTAAAAGGGTTAGGGATTAAAGATGAGCTTAAAAATTCGTTAGATAATGAAAAACTGTGGTTTGAAATGGGCCAAGGGCTTAATTTATTACTCACTGAGCTTATGGAATCTTTACGTCAACGCGCGATTGTAAAAAACAAATTAAGATTGAATCATACGATGTTTCAGGCTGAACAAAACAATCCATTAAAATTTTCTGCCAATATTGATGACGTTATTCAGAACTTGTTCATAAAAAATAGTGCAAGCTTTCTGTCTTCGAATGAATCTATTAAAGAAAGCTTTATAGACACACGTAAGCATGAGCATGCTTTACTCGCTGGTGCAGATGGTGTGTTAAAAGGGATGTTATCGCAGGTTTCTCCCATGCAAATTAATCAACAGGCAAACGATAATTCTAACGTGTTAAAAATTATCCCTGGTCAAATAGAGTCTAAATGCTGGAAGTTATATCAAAGTTTATATGATGATATTTCTCAGGAAGTGAACACTAAAGGCGCCATGGCAATGTCTGATGATTTTTTAAAGGCATATAACGATCGAATCAAAGAAACGCACTAGAAAGGAAAGTAAATAATGTACAAAGTTAAGCTCTACTTATTGAGTTTTAGTTTACTATTTTTGGTTATGGGATGTACTACGATGAATAAAATCGTACCTCCTTCTACCGATCTGATCATTAATGTATCTAAAAATGTTAATCCAGATACGTCAGAACGTCCTTCTCCAGTGGTAATGAAAATTTTTGAGCTTAGCTCAAGAACTATTTTTGACACGCAGGACTTTTTTAGCTTGTACGACACACCAGAAAAAATCCTCGGACCTGACTTATTAAAAAAAGATGAATTAGAACTTCAGCCTGACTCAATACAACAATATAAAATGAGCCTTAATCGTAATACTCGTTACGTTGGGGTTGTTGTTGCTTATAGAAATATAGATCAAGCAAGGTGGAGAGCGGTTATAGAAGTTGACCCTACCGGCTATGACGATATCAATGTTAATGTAGAAGCAATTGCGACATACATGAGAGAGCAATAAAAAAGGATTTTTAAAAATGGGTGATAACACTCGTGTTGCTTGGACTGAAGGAATGTTTTTAAGACCTCAGCACTTTCAACAAGCAGATAAATATATTTCTAATGTTATCAAGCAAGTATGCAGTGGCAATCTTGCTGATCCGTGGGGAATAATCGATATAAGTATTGATAATGAATTGCTTAACAGCGGGCAGTTTGCTGTAGACGCATTATCAGCAATCACTCCAGATTTATTACCAATAGATATGCCTCAATCAACATCATTACCTGAACCGCTAGTGGTTAATAAAGATGTTTTTGATGAGATTGTTTATCTTGCTATCCCTGCGCTAAAAAATAGCGGGATTAATATATCTTCAGCCGACGATAACACCGTTACTCGGTATAAGCTCAATGACTTGTCAGTGAGTGATGATTTATTAGGGGCACAATCTCAGGAAATTATTCAAGTTGCGAAAGTGTATAGCAAATTGATGCTGTCTTCTGATGATCATTCAGGCTATATCGTATTACCTTTAGCTAGAATTATAGATGTGAGTAGTGAAGGGCAAATAAAGTTAGATGCTAAGTATATTCCTCCTTCTTTAAAAGTAGGGCAATGTAAACCTTTATCAGGGCTGGTCAGAGAAATTGGCTCAATGATTAAGCAGCGCGCTGAAAGTATAGCCGCTAGGCTCAGTCAAGGCTATGCAGGGAGTACCTCAGTTGCAGATTTTATCATGCTGCAAACACTAAATAAGTATGATGCGATATTTAATAACTTGCTTAGTGTCAATAGCTTACACCCTAATGTGTTTTATAGTCGTTTAATTGAGCTTGCGGGCGAGTTGTCAACTTTCAGCACAGCTAATAAGAGGGTACCTAAATTACCTAATTATGATCATACTAATTTAGGACAGGTATTTAATGAAGTGGTTAACTTTTTATACCAATCGTTAAGCCATGTTATTGAGCAAACAGCAACTGAAATTAAACTTGAGCAAAGTAAATTTGGTATTTCTTTTGGTGCGTTAAAAGACAAGTCAATTCTCAATTCAGCTCAATTTGTTTTAGCAATCAAAGCAAGTGTGCCACATGAAGAATTAAGAAAAATTCTGCCTTCGCAAATAAAAATTGGCAGTGTAGAAACTATTCGAGATCTGGTAAATAACCAAATTCCAGGTATTACGATTAGCAATTTACCAACAGCACCAAGACAAATTCCTTATCATGCTGGTTTTCATTATTTTGAATTAAATAGGCATGGTGAACATTGGGATAAATTACGTTCCAGCGGGGGAATTGCTATTCACCTATCAGGAAATTACCCAGAGCTACAACTAAGCCTTTGGGCGATAAGAACTTAACTTTTTAAAAGGAAGAGTTTCAATGGACGAAACCATTATCAAACCTCGCCCAGGTCGATTAGGGCGAAATACGCCAAGTAGTAATCCGGCACAAAATGATGCTGATAAAACAGTGATGTCGGTCGAGCCACCTTCTTCAAAGCCATTAGGTAGTAACAAAGTATCGATATTTAAAAATCCTTTGTTAGAAGCAGCAACCGATTGTTTTTCTCTTGTAATTTCAATTAATCAATCGCTTGAAATGAGCAACCTCGCAGCGCTTAAACATCGTTGTGTTGAGGCAATCAAACGATTTGAAGTGGAAGTTCGCAATCAGCACTTATCAAAAGAAGTGATCAATAATTCGCGCTATTGTTTGTGTGCCATTCTTGATGAGTCTGTATTGAACTCAAAGTGGAGTTCAATGGAATGGGCAGATGAAAGTCTACTTTCTACTTTTCATAAAGAAACATTTGGCGGTGAATATTTTTATACGTTACTTGATTCAGGCTTAGGTCAACCAGAAAGAAATCAACAGTTTTTAGAGTTGCAATATCACTGCTTAAATTTAGGGTTTAAAGGTAAATATCGCCTAGGTGCCGGTGGTGATACAAAAATCGAAGAATATCGTTCACAACTTTATCATTTATTAAACCAACTTAATGGGCCAATTAACAACAAGCTGTCTCCAAACTGGAAGCAAAGAGTAGCAGCCGGTGTTGAACTGAGAAATCAAGTTCCGCTATGGGTCATATTTTCTGTATTGGGGCTAATATTATTGATGATCTATTTATCAATAAATATGAAACTAAATAATGATGTTGTTGCGATTAATGAAAAGCTAGCTGGTATTCACCCCTTAGCAGTCAACCAGACGGTTGATAAAAAAGATCAGCAATTACGTGTCCTTGAACAGTTGTTGCAAACAGAAATTAAAATGGGGATTGTTGCCGTTGCTAAAACCTCCGATGGGATCCGCATTACAATCAACAGTGAAAACTTGTTTAAGCAAGGAGACGCGCAACTTCTCCCTTCATTCCAGCCTATTTTAGAAAAGTTAGCGTTAAGCCTAGAAGGAACTAAAGGGCGAGTCCTCATAACAGGTCATACAGATGATTTACCAATTAGTACTGATACGTACCCTTCTAATTGGCATCTATCTTTAGCCAGAGCAACACAAGTTGCTAATTTAATGGCTAAAAGCACCAACTTGAGCGGTCGTCTATGGCCAGAAGGAAAGGGCGCAGCAGAGCCTATCGCCAGCAATTCAGATTCAGCTTCTCGGTCGTTAAACCGCAGAATTGAAATCGATCTATTATTTTAATGAGGCTGTAATGAGTTTCTCACAAAAATTTAAGAAAATAACCTACGCACTAACGTCTCGAACCGCTATGTTAATTATCGGTTTTTTAGCCTTATCATTATTAATTTGGTTTGGTGGTCCTTTAATTGCAGTGGCCGATTATGTTCCGCTTGCCGGTGTCGCAGCAAGACTATTAACTATTTTATTGATAGTACTCGTTTTTTCAGTAACCAAAATTTATCGCCTTATGCAGCAAAGCAAACGTGATGAAAAAATGGCAGATGAGTTAATAGATAATAACGATGCAAACAGTAGTGAAGTTAACGAAGAAATAACCACTCTAAAAACCAGAATGAATGAAGCCATAGATTTACTCAAAGACGTAAAACTATTTAAAGGTAAAAATATATACCAATTGCCTTGGTATATTATGATTGGTCCACCTGGCGCAGGTAAAACAACGGTTATTCATAACTCAGGCCTAGATTACCCATTAAAGGATAAGCTTGGGGTTGATTTAGTGCATGGTGTTGGTGGTACGCGCAATTGTGATTGGTGGTTTACCAATAAAGCGGTTTTAATCGACACCGCAGGGCGTTATACAACGCAAAGTAGCCACGCTAAACACGACTCTAGAGCATGGGAAGGCTTTCTCGGCTTATTAAGAAAGCATCGCCCATTACGCCCTATAAATGGGGTAATGATCAGTATGGGGATTTCTGAACTTATGAGTCAGACCAAAACTGAGCGAAATCTTCATGCGCGTGCTATAAAACAACGCCTTCAAGAATTACAAAACCAGCTTGGTATGACATTTCCCGTTTATGTTATTTTTTCTAAAGTAGATTTAATTGAAGGATTCAGAGAGTTCTTTGGCGAACTTACTGAGGAAGAATGTGAGCAAGTTTGGGGGATCACCTTTGAGCTTGATTTAGATAAAGATACCCAAGTCGATGCATTCAATAAAGAATTCCACGCTTTAATTTCTAAACTTACAGAGATGTTGAACCGTCGATTGATCAATGAGCGTAATGAAGCTATTCGAGCTAAAATCTTTGAGTTCCCCAGACAGTTACGTGTGTTACAAGGCGTTGCAGATGACTTCTTAAAAGAGATTTTTACTCCTAACGCTTATGAAGAGTTACCTATGTTTAGAGGCGTGTATCTAACCAGCGCCACTCAAGAGGGTACCCCTTCGAGCTTTTTAAATGATGCAAGTGCAGATAAAACCGATTACATAAACCAATCTAAAAGCTTTTTTATTAAAAACGTTTTAGAGAGCGTTATTTTCCCTGAGCAAAACTTAGCAAGCACTAACAAACACCATGATAAACAGAATAAGTGGCTTCGAATTGCTAGTGTGTCACTTGCGTGTATTGCTTTGTTCGGTTTTTCAATTTCTTGGTATTTCAGCTTTGCGTGGAATAGCAACTTAATTGATGCAACAGATGAAGCAGTTGCCACGTACCAAGAACTAGACTCATCTTCTTTTGATAGAAATAATCTACTGGTACTAAATGACAGACTAAATGCATTAAGAAACTTGCCAGCAACCAATGCTCAGTTAATTGATCCTGAAGATGCATCTTCAGTTGGCTTTAATAAGCTTACTGAAATTAAAGAGTCTTCTGCTAATGCTTACAAACGTTCTTTGCAAACCTATTTAGAGCCCTTCATTGCAAACACGTTAATAAAGGAAATGGAGGATCACCCAGAGCATCTTAGCTATTTATATGAAACGCTCAGATGCTACTTAATGCTATTTAAACCTGAATATTTTGAAAGTGAAGATATTTCCGTTTGGTTTAGTGCATATTTAGATAGAAATTTGCCTGGTGATTTGAACATGCAGACGCGTAATGAGTTGATGAATCATATTGCTGCGTTGTTAAAAGAGGGCGTAACACAAACCGAAATAGATAATCAGGCGGTTCGCGTAGCTCGTGCAGAACTCACTAAACTACCGATTGCAGAAAGAGCATACCAGCGACTTCAAGCTGATTTTCTTGATAGCAGTATTCCGCCTTTCAGATTAACCGATATTATTAGCTTTGAAAGTGCGCAAAAATTTACTTTTCGTAATAATGGTGATTTAACGCGCAGTATTCCGGGGCTATACACTTTTAACGGTTTTCATGGCATTTTTAATATTGAAAAAGGAAAAATGCTTGGCAACTTAATGGCCAGTAGCTGGGTGTATGGTCAAGAAGCCTCTGGCACGTATGATATTTCTAAAGCAGAGATAGAAAAGAAGCTAGAGCAACGTTACTTTCAAGATTATATCTATTATTGGCAGTCGTTTTTAGATGACTTGAGTCTTAATCAATACAGCTCACCTGCTGAGGGTGTGAATATTACTGATGTATTAGCAGGCTCAGAAGCGCCAATAAAAAATATCATCAATGCAGTTAAAAAGAATGTTCAACTAACTAAGCTACCTGTTTCTGAAAATCAAAAAGTCGCAGGGGATATTGCGGCTAATGCAGCTAAAGTTGCGATGCAAACGAAAGCAAATCGAATCAAACGCTTCTTACCTGACGAAGCGCCTAAGTTTGAGGTACAGCTACCGGGCTATCAAGTCGAAGAGGCGTTTGAAGATATTATCGATATAGACATTCAGCAGCTTGATAATATTCAGAAAAACTTAAGAGAGTTGAATATTTATCTAACTAAACTTGATAGAGGTGATCAGCTTAAATACTCAATTAAAGATCAAATAAGTGGCAAGAGTAAACCGAGTTTTATTCGCCAATTAGAGTACCAAAGTAGTGATTTGCCTTATCCGTTTAATAGTTGGTTGCTTGATATAAGTAGAGATACTAGCAACATCACCAAAAATAGTGCTAACAGACATTTAAATGAAATTTGGAAAAGCAAAGTGTTGCGCGAGTATAACGCGGCAATTGTGGGGCGTTACCCATTTGCTCCGCAGGCAGAAAAAGAAGTCAGCATTAAAGACTTTACTCGCTTCTTTGGCCCCAATGGCACCATAGATAACTTTTTTAATAGCTATGTAGCTCCGAGTGTGGACATGAGCTCTAGCCCGTGGAAATTTGAAAAAGATATTGGTATTAGCAATAACACCTTAAAAATGTTTGAGCACGCTTTCAAAATTCAAACCGCATTTTTTGAACGTGGTAGTGACACACCCCGAATTGAGTTTGGCTTACGTACTTTTAATTTAGATAAAACGGTATCTAGTTTAATGATTGAAATTGATGGCCAGTCAATGATTTACCGTCATGGTCCACTCAAAGTTACAAACTTTGTATGGCCTGGCGCCAGTGGCCAAAGTAAAACTCGCGTTGTGTTTACACCGCCAAACGGTGGGCGTTCAATTAACACGACTTATCAAGGCGAGTGGTCACTTTATCGAATGCTAGATGAGCTCAGTGAAAAGCGCAGCAAAACACGTCAAGATCTAGAGTTACATTTCTCTTTGATGGGGAACAACGCAAAAGTAGAATTACTGCCTAGCTCAATCAGGCATCCGTTTTGGAACAGCAGTGTAGAGAAGTTTTCATGTCCGACCCGATTGTAGATATTGGTTATCTTGGCAAGGTGCCTTGTTTAGGCGACTTTGTTCAAGATAACGTAACTAAAGAGTTTTCAGAGCATTGGGAGCAATGGTTACAAGCTGCCATTGCTGTGAGCAAAGAGCAACTTGGTGATGTTTGGCAAGAAAGCTACCTAACAGGCCCTGTTTGGCACTTTGCCTTAAGCCCCAATATTGTGGGTGATACTGGCATTATGGGTACGTTATTGCCCAGTATGGATGCAGTAGGAAGGCACTATCCACTAACAGTAACTCGTGCAACTCATATTGCTCCGGTTGATGTGCTTCATTCTGGTGTTTTTTCATTAGAGTACGAAGATGCTGTTCTTAAAGTACTTGATGGCTCTGTGGATTTGTTCTCTTGGCGAAAAGAACTAGCCAGTACATTAAGTGAAGTTGCTGCAAATAAAAAGCAAGTAAGTTATGCCAATTCAAAAGATAAAAACAAGCAAGCAGTCGCACTAGAGTTTTCAGGCACAGAGTTAAGCGATCATATATTACAAGATGCCATGCATGCGATTTTACATAAAAAGTATGGTGATTACAGTGTTTGGTGGACTCATGGTTCTTGCAATATTAAGCCTATGGTACTGATCACTTCAGCTTTGCCGCCGGTTAATCAAGTAGCCGCTATGCTAGATGGACGTTGGAAGCATTGGGAATGGAATTACACACAGGTAAAGAATAGTGATTAGTAATTTAAGTACAAGTTATGCCATTACTCATAGAGGTGCAGTGAGGCAGCTTAATGAAGATGCGCACGTGGAAATTAACAGCCATAACTTATGGGTCGTGGCTGACGGAATGGGTGGGCATGAAGCGGGTGAAGTTGCTAGTCAGTTAGTGGTTGATGTGATTAGAACTACCGTTGAAAAGCTAAGGCTAGAAGACTTGACCGTAAGTCATATTGTTAGCGCCATAGAAGATGCAAATAAGCAACTAACTCAATATAGCGCTGAATACTTAAGCAATAAAACAGCAGGCAGTACGGTAACAGCTTTGTTTGTTAAGAATGAGCGCTATTACATATTATGGGCTGGTGACAGCAGAGCTTACTTATTACGCAATGGTAAACTAAAGCAAGTTTCTCGAGATCATAGTCAAGTTAATGACTTAATCGACGAGGGAATGATTTCTGTTGAAGAAGCTAAAAACCATCCATTATCTAACGTTATTACTCGTGCTGTGGGCGTAATGGATGATGTGAAAGTTGATGTAATTGAGGGTGAGATAAACAAAGGCGATATCTTTTTATTATGTTCAGATGGCCTTACCGGTGAATTATCAGATGAAGACATATGTTTGTCATTAGAGCCCAGTAGTATTATTGATTCAGGAATGGCTTTAATGCATTCCTCGTTAGTCAGAGGTGCTAAAGATAATGTGACTTGTATTTTAGTGAAATATGATGATGTAGATGCCAATCAATCGATACAATCTTGCAATATACAAGATGAGGCAACGATTCCATTGTTCACTAAGTAGCTGATTAAGCCTGTTTTAGTATATTTAAGAAAAAAAATTGTAAATATATCAGGAACAAAAAAACTGTTATTTCAATTATTTATAAAATAACATTAGCCAGCTTATCGGCACAATGGCGCTGAAGCTTGTAATTTAATTTAAAGAATGTAATATTATTCACGCTCTAAGCTTTAGAGAATATGGATAATATTTAGGACAATGGAATGTTTTTATTTGAAGAGTATATTTCCCCTATTTCAGATACTGAGTTTGCAGGTAGTGATCCGCGCTCAGATGTCTCTCCAACGTCTACTTACTACGCCTTAAAAGATTTAAGAAACCAACTTCGTGCGGCTGAAAGAAATGCGTTAGTCGATGAAGAAGGAATTGCTTCGCTTTCTCGAGATTGGATTCCGTTACTTGAGCAATGTAGTGAGGCAATTAAAACCGAAAGTAAAGATATAGAATACCTAGCATGGCTAATTGAAGGCTTATGCCGCGTTCATGGCTTTAAAGGCATTGCGTTTGGTTTTAGTGTTGCTAAGCACCTTTTGGAACATCATTTTGAGTCACTTTATCCAACACTTGATGACGGTGATGAAATTTCAGACAAAGTGTCTGCATTAGTTGGCTTAAATGGCAGTGCTGGTGAAGGTACGTTAATTATTCCAATTAAAAGTATATACATGACAGACAGTGTCAGTATGGATCCTTTTTCTTTTTGGGAATATCAGCAAGGTTATGACATTTCACGTTTAAGTGATGAAAAACGCGAAAAGAAGATAACCCAAGGTGCCGTTGATTTTGAACAGCTTGAAAAAAGTGCAGCCGAAACTAGTACCGAGTTTTTTGTATCTTTAAAAAATGATATTGAAGACGCGATAGAAAAGTTTGCCGCTTTGAGTGAGGTTATGGACGAGGTAACGGGTGAGCCGCAACCTACGTCTAATATTAAACAAGCATTAGAAGTGAGCTTAGCTGCGGTAAACCATGTTGCAGCAGATAAACTTGAAGCAGCACAAATTGCATTAGATAAGGCAAATGCTGAGCCTGAAGAGGAAGCGGTTGAAGATGCGAGTGAAGCAGACGCAGCGCAACCTAAAAAGCGTGTCAGTGATGAGATTGATTCGAGAGAAAACGCAATAAAAAAACTTCAAGAAATTGCGACATTTTTCAGAAAGACTGAACCTCATTCACCAATGTCTTACACGATAGAACAAGTTATTCGATGGAGCGAATTATCGCTACCTGAGTTATTAAATGAGTTAATTACAGATAGTGATGCTAGGACTGGATACTTTAAGTTGTCTGGCATTAAGATCAGCGAAACTGAAACATAGTAAAAGGAGTTCTCAATGAGTATCCATGATAAGTTAAAACGAGTTCGTAAACCAAGAGTACATATCACTTATGATGTGGAAACTGAGGGCGCGGCAGTAAAAAAAGAATTACCCTTTGTAGTAGGTGTAATGGGTGATTTTTCTGGTGATAACACAGAAGCACTTAAACCACTAAAAGATAGACGTTTTATTCAAATTGATCGTGATAACTTTAATGATGTTTTAAAACGTATGAGTCCTTCTCTGCGTTTAAAAGTAGACAATACATTAACGGATGATGGTTCTCAGTTTGAAGTTAACTTGAACTTTAAGTCGATTGACGATTTCGAGCCTGCTGCGGTTGTAAACCAAGTAGAACCTTTACGCAAATTGATGGAAACGCGCAACAAGCTGCGTGACTTGATGACCAAGATTGACCGTTCAGAAGAGCTTGAAAATGTACTCGAAGAAGTATTAAGCAATACAGCAAGCTTAGACTCGATGGCTAAAGAACTTAACTTAGAGGAGACTGATAAATGAGCACTGAACAATTAGCAACAGAATCAGAATCGGTATCAGAAGTTAGTTCTTCACTATTAGAGCAAGCAATTGGTGCGACTAAACAAACAGAGTCGAGCCGTGCTGAAGAGTTACTAAAAACATTAACCGAAGAAGCATTAAAAGGCACAGTTCAATGGAATAAAAACATGACTGTGACGTTTAATGAAGCTATTCAGTTAATCGATCAAAAAATCTCCAAACAGCTAAGTGTGGTGATGCACTCGGATGAGTTTCAAAAACTTGAAGGCTCATGGCGCGGTTTACATCACTTAGTGATGAATTCTGAAACAAGTTCTACATTAAAAATTCGTGTTTTAAACATGAAGAAAAAAGAGTTACATAAAGACTTAAGTAAAGCCGTTGAGTTTGATCAAAGCCAAACCTTCAAGAAAATTTACGAGTCTGAATTTGGTACTCCAGGTGGTGAACCATATGGCACTATCGTAGGTGACTTTGAATTTACTAATCACCCTGAAGATGTTGAGACATTGAGCTTAATGTCTAATGTGGCAGCAGCTGGCTTCTGTCCATTTATTGCTGCCTCTTCACCGTCTTTATTTGGTTTTGATAATTGGGAAGAGCTTACTAAGCCACGCGATTTAGAAAAAGTATTTGAATCATTAGAATACACTAAATGGCGCTCATTTAGAGACAGCGATGATTCACGCTTTGTATCACTTACTATGCCGCGTTTCCTTTCGCGTTTACCTTATGGTGCAGCGTCAAAACCAGTTGAAGAGTTCAACTACGAAGAGTTTGAAGTTGAACCAAAAGACGGCCGTTCAGTGAGCACTGATAATGGTGATTACTGTTGGAGTAATGCAGCATACGCTATGGCAACTAACATGACCGCTGCGTTTTCTCAATACGGTTTCTGTACTGCTATTCGTGGTGCTGAGGGCGGCGGTAAAGTGGAAGGCTTACCGACTCACATATTTACTAGTGATGATGGTGACCCAGATCTTAAGTGTCCAACAGAAATTGGCATTACAGATCGTCGTGAGGCAGAGTTAAGCCAGTTAGGTTTCTTACCTTTATGTCACTATAAAAATACTGATTATGCTGTTTTCTTTGGCGGTCAAAGCTGTCAAAAACCAAAAATTTATTCAACGCCTGATGCCACGGCTAACGCTGCTATTTCAGCTCGTTTACCATACTTAATGGCAACTTCTCGCTTTGCGCATTACTTAAAAGTGATGGCACGTGACAAGATTGGTAGCTTTATGGAAGCTGAAGACGTTGAATCATGGTTAAACCGTTGGATCCTGTCATATGTAAATGCGACAGAGGGCGGTGGTCAAGACATCAGAGCACGTTACCCTCTTGCAGATGCAAAAGTATCTGTGAAAGAGATCCCAGGTCAACCTGGTGCCTACAACGCTGTTGCTTGGTTGAAACCTTGGTTACAAATGGAAGAATTAACGTCTTCTTTACGTCTTGTAGCTAAAATCCCAGAGATCGGTTAATAATACCGCTCTCTCGCATTAAGGATGATGCAATAGAATGAATCACGAAGAGTTTTCATTTATAAATCAAGACTTCACTTTTCAACAAAAGTCACAGTCTCGAATTAGTGATAATGACGCTTTGCTCGATAGGTTTTTAAATGAAAAAAACCTAGATAAAGCGTTATTGTTATGGCTTGAAGGCTCTTCTGATTCTCCCCTTTCTTGGAATAAGGAGTCTTTAAGTCCTTATTTACAACGTGTAATTATTGAACTCGATCAGCTTATTTCATCGCAACTCAACCACATAATTCATGCTAATAGCTTTCAACGTTTAGAAGCTAGCTGGCGTAATCTATGGTGGTTATTATTACAAACAGAGCAACAAGACAAAGAAAAAAAAGTAAAAGTTAAATTGCTCAATTGTGATTGGTCAACGCTCTCAAAAGATGTGAACAAAGCGATTGATTTTGATCAAAGTATGTTTTTTCAGTTACTTTATCAAAACGAGTTTGACAGTGCCGGAGGCGAGCCTTTTGGTATTGTAATTGGTGATTACGAAATTAGTAATGGTTGCTCAGCAGGCACTATTTACAACGATATTGATACCATAAAAGAGGTATCAAGAACGGCAGCGGCTGCATTTTCTCCTTTTATATGTTCGGCTTCGGCTAATTTATTTGGTGCTGATAGCTTTTCAGATTTAGGTTATTACTCTGATTTATTTAATCAGTTTGAACAACCTGAATATATAAAATGGCAAAGTTTTAGAAAAATGGAAGAAGCGCGCTTTATGGGCTTTACATTGCCTCATGTGTTAGTCAGGCCGCCTTATGTTAATGATGGCAAACGCCATCAAGATTTTTACTTCAAAGAACAAATAAAAAATCCAGAAACAGATATGTTATGGGGCAGTGCAGCGTATCAATTTGTATCAACAATAATTAGAGCTTACTGCGACAGCGGTTGGTTTGGTCACATTCGTGGTATAGAGCCAGGTAAAGTCTCTAAGGGATTAGTAACAGGGCTTGCTCGTGATAGCTTTGCGAATGATACCTATCAAAAAGAGGCAAAACCGCCACTTGATTTATTAGTAACCAGTAAGTTTGAAAAGCAATTTTCTGAGCTCGGTTTTATCCCAGCTTCTTCGGTTACAAATACGGAACATATCGTTTTTTACAGTAATGCATCGGTTCAAAAAACAAAAAATTACGACTCAAGTGCTGCCAATATCAATGCGCGCTTATCGTCTATGTTGCAATACATTTTATGTGTATCGCGCTTTGCGCACTATTTAAAATTATTAGCCCGAGATCGTGTCGGGTCTTACAGCACAGCACAGGCCTGTGAGAGAGATTTACAAGCGTGGATCAATAACTACACAACCGCGTCAGACTCCGCGTCTGAGCATATTAGAAGCAAATATCCACTGAGTAATGCAAAAATAAAAGTAAGTGAAAATAAAGCAAACCCGGGGCATTACTTTTCGGTTTTGCAGTTACAGCCCCACTTTCAGTTAGACCAAATGGTCTCGAGTATTAAGTTAATAACAGAGCTCAGTCCTCATCATAAAATAAAGGAATAGTCATGAAAAAAATACACAGTTTAATTCGCGAGGGAAAACTTGCTGATGCTTTATTATGCTGCGCTACCGAGTTGCAAGATGAGCCTTTAAATTTTGACATTAGAAGTATTTATTCTGAATTACTTTGCATTAATGGCGAGCTTGAAAAAGCAGACAAACAACTCGACTTTATGGTGCAAAAGAACCCAGAGTTTGCTGTAGGTGCAGTTAACCTTAGACATTTAATTCGTGCCCAGCAATCGCGCGTAGATTTTTATCAAGGTAAGGGGATTCCTAAACTTTTTCATGAAGCCAATGAGCTAGATACCTTGTTTTTAAAAATGCATGTTGCTTTGCTTGAAGGTGAAACATCTGAAGCAGCTAGTCTTGCACAACAAATGGAAGCGCTTCGCTTGGAGAGTGTTGAAGACGAGCAATCAGCAATTCGAGATTTAGATGATAGCTTAAGTCCTTATTTAGAAGTGCTAGGCACGAATGGCGAGTTTTACCTGGCTAACTTTAATGAAATTGAAACATTAAAAGTAGAACCTGTAACGTCATTATTAGAGGGTATTTGGTTACGCGTTGAAATTACTATTAAAGACGGCCCATCGGGTACCGCTCACTTGCCACTAGTTTACTCAAACTCAAATACAGATCTAGAAAAGCTAGGCCAAGTATCTGATTGGGAAGAACTTCAAGACGAATTTATTATAGGTAAAGGAATGAAAATGTTGTTTGTCAACGATGAAGCCATCACTGTTCCAAACCTTAAAATAAACGTCCTAGAAACAGCTGAGTAAGCATAGTAAATAATTATGATAGAGCATAAGCAGCAGCTTCAAGCATCCATTTTAGATAGGCTCATTGACGATGAGCCAGACTTTCAGGATGCCCCATCTCGTACTGAGGGGATCAGCATTAGTGAGCTGAGAAAAAATGTGCGCAGAGACATAGAAGCGCTGCTAAATGCGCGAATTCAATGGCACACGTGGCCAGCACAATATGCGGAGTTAGCAACATCCTGCTTATCGTATGGTTTACCTGACTTTTCGAGTATGTCGGTGAGCTCTCACGAAGGGCGGGCACTGCTATGTGAAACCGTTAGAAATACAATTTTGAAATTTGAGCCTCGGTTCATTGAAGTTGAGGTATTTACTGACGATGAAGTACCCGTAAATAGAGTATTAAACTTGCGAATAAACGCTTTACTATATGCAGATCCAGAGCCAGAGTTTATTAGCTTTGACTCTGAAGTTGAGCCTGTGAACTTAGGGATGAAGATTATAGAGGCTTCTTTATGAACGATGAGTTATTAAAATATTACAATCGTGAATTGGCGTTTGTTCGTCATATGGGTAAAGACTTCTCTGAAAAATACCCTAAAGTTGCAGGGCGATTAAAGCTAAGCGATGATCATATTGAAGACCCTCATGTATCTAGATTAATTGAATCGTTCGCATTTTTAACGGCTAATATTAGGCAAAAGTTAGATGATAGCTTTCCTGAGCTTACTGATGCTTTATTAGGGCAAATGTTACCTGACTATCAAGCGCCTATTCCTTCAATGTCGGTGGTTAAATTAGAGGCTGAAAACCTCTCAACCACGGGAGTAGTCATTCCAAGAGCGAGTGAAGTTGAAACAAATGTTGAGTCAATGAAGCAATGTAAGTTTCAAACCTGTTATGAAACTTACTTATGGCCTGTTGAAATTACCAGTGCGCAATTTGATAACAGTCCTTTTGTGGCACCAAAACCACGTTGGCATGAAAAAGCGAAGTCAATTTTCAAACTTGAGCTAACCGGTGAATACCCGGGTGTATCACTGGCTGAAACCGGACTGGAAAAATTACGATTATTTATAAATGGCCAATGGCATCATACGCTTAAAGTGTATGAATTATTGTTTAAGCACGCTATTGGCATTGCTTTTGATAATGGTGATGAGGGAATAAAGTACCTTTCTAAAACCCAACTTAAAGCGGTTGGCTTTGATGCAAATGAAGCGGTTGTACCGTATTCGCAGCGATCAAGTGCCGGCTATCGCTTACTCGTCGAAAACTTTACTTTTCCTGAAAAGTTTCGTTTTTTTGAACTTGAAAATATTCACTCATCGTTGCCTAAAAATTCTAATAAATGCACAGTGTATATTTATCTTGATGCTGAATCTTCAGAGCTTGAAAAGCAAGTAGACAAAGACATGTTCTTGATGGGATGTACGCCCATAATTAATATGTTTGAACAAGAATTAGAACCTATTCGCCCTGAGCTGAGCGAATACGAATACCAATTAACGCCGCGTTATATGGACTCTGAGATTTCAGAAGTAATTGGTATTTCAGAAGTAATTGCCTTTGACCATAAGGGAAATAAACAAATAGTTTGTCCGTTTTATGGACAAACGCATCCACGATACCAAGGCCATGATGATTTGTTTTGGCATATCCGCAGAGAAACCGCCTCATGGGCAGGGGGTTATGTTGAGTCAGGCACCGAATCGTTTCTATCATTGGTAGATGCACGATTTGAAAATAGCGCTATGGATTATGCTGAAGGGAACACGGTCCTAACCGTACGTGCTAATTGCAGTAATCGAAACCTCCCTGCGAGCATGCCTTTTGGAGACGATGAGTTAGGCTTATTGATGCCAGAGCGCGGCGATGTAATTAAAAAAATTAGATGTTTAATTCCATTTACTCATGCAGTTAGACCGATATTAGCCGATGCAACTCGTTGGCAATTAGTTAATCATTTAACGCTCGACGCGTTTAGTGGAGATGATGCATGTAATAAGCTTAAAGAAGTGCTACGCCTTTATGACTTTAGAGCATCTCCGCAAACAAAAGGCCTTATTGATAATATTTACCGTGTGGTTGTAGAACCCGCAACGGCTCGTGTTGTGCAAAAAGGGCGAGTAAGCTTTGCAACGGGAAGTGAAATTGAAATTACCTTCGCCAATGATGACTTTTCAGGTAGTGGCATGTTTTTCTTTGCCTCTATCCTCGATCATTTCTTTGCGCAATTTGCAGCAATTAATAGCTTTACTCGCGTTAGTTTAAGGTTAAAAGAACAAGAGCAAGTGTATTACCAATGGCCTGCGCGAGTTGGGGAAAGCCCGTTAATATGATCCAACATATTATTTCTCAAGCGTCACAAGTTGACTTTTATAAAGCAGTTTTCATTATTGAAAACCAGCTGAAAAAGCATGGCTTGGAGTATCGCTACGTAGGGTATGACAGTAGTCCAAAGCAAGAGTTAATTAAGTTTACCGCAACTCAAAAATTTGGTTACCCAGGTAACGCTATCACAAAATTAGAACAAGCAAGCTTTGAAGATGGCTTACATAAAGTCAACATGCAGATCTCTTTTATGGGACTAACGGGTTGCTCGGGCGCTTTGCCTCAATTTTATAGCGAACTAGTGATGCAGCGTCTTCGCTATAAAGATACAACTATGCGCGACTTTTACGACATGTTTAATCACCGTTTGGTGTCTTTATATTATCGAGCGTGGAAAAAATATAAACCGTCTTTAAATCATATAAATAAAGATAAAAACAAAGACCCATACACGCAAATATTAGGGCTTTTAAGCGGCGGTTATGATGAACATCAGTTGCACTTTTCAGGCCTTTATAGCCGAAAAATTCGCAATGCTTTTGACTTAAAAAGTGTACTGAGCTCATATCTTGGCTGTGATGTTGTCATTAAACAAATGATAGGTAAGTGGCACGATTTGAAGCCACAAGAGCAAACATGTTTAGCAAGTGAACGCCTTTATGAGGGACAACATGCCCGCTTAGGTGTTGATACGGTAATTGGTAAAAAGATATGGGATATTTCTTCTAATATCGAGATCCATATCAGTACCCGCGATTTTGATAAAGCAAAATCCTTGTTACCTAAAGGCAAGTTATTTGAATTAGCTAAAAAAATTGTCAAAGACTATGCCGGCAATGCTATTTCATTTCGACTTGTTATTGAGTCAGATTTTCAACAACTTGATGCGGTGCAGCTGTCAAAAAGTGAATGCCAACTAGGCGCAAATAGCTTTTTAATGGCGAGTAAAGACACCCCTAAATTTAACCCTACTAAGTTATCGTTTAAAGGATAATTAAAATTAAAAGGAACAGTGTATGTCAACGATGACATTAAACAAATTAGTTGAGAAACTAAGCCCAGATTGTAGAAAGAGCTTAGAAGCAGCGGTCGCAATTTGTAATAGCCGCAGCCATTTTACGGTTGAATTAGAGCATTGGCTGTTAGCTATGATTGAGCAGCAACTAGACGATGTTAGACTCATATTCGGTGCTTTCGATATTGATATTGATCAGGTAAAGCAAGATTTAAATCAATCATTAGAGTCATTTAAAACGGGCAGTGATTCGTCGCCTAGTCTGTCGGTACATGTTACTACTTTACTTAGACAGTCATGGTTAAGCACCAGTATAGAATTTACTGATGAGCAAATTCGAAGTGCTTACGTTATTTACACGCTCACAAAAGACGATACCTTGTCTAGTTTAGTAACGCGTTGTAGCAAGCTTTTCAATAATATAGAACCTGGACAACTACTACATGCATGGCCTGAAATTGTTGCCCAATCGCAAGAACGTAATACCACCACTGCAAGTGCTACAACACCTGCAAATGGTTCATCTAAAACACCAAGCTTAGATCAATTTACCGTCGATTTAACTGCTCAAGCAAAAGCGGGAAAAATAGACCCAATTTTAGGTCGTGATTTCGAAATACGTCAGATGGTAGATATTTTAACTAGACGTCGTCAAAACAATCCAATATTAACGGGTGAAGCGGGTGTAGGTAAAACCGCTGTGGTTGAAGGACTTGCCCTAAGAATCGCTCAAAAAGATGTACCTGCAGTATTACAAAACGTTAAGTTGCACAGCCTAGATTTGGCTTTGCTGCAAGCGGGTGCGGGCATGAAAGGTGAATTTGAAAATCGTTTGAAGTCGCTAATTAATGAAGTTAAAAACGCTGTTGATCCTGTGATTCTTTTCATAGATGAAGCTCACACTATGATTGGTAGTGGCGGACAAGCGGGTCAAAATGATGCTGCCAACTTACTTAAGCCTGCTCTAGCAAGAGGGGAGTTACGCACTATTGCAGCAACAACGTGGGCTGAATATAAAAAGTTTTTTGAAAAAGATGCTGCACTAACACGTCGCTTCCAAGTGGTTAAAGTTGAAGAGCCAACACCAGAAAAAGCGGTTGCTATGCTACGTGGTTTAGTTCCTGTGATGGAAAAACATCATAAAGTGTTTATTTCAGAGCAAGCACTTGAAAGTGCAGTGCATCTATCGCACAGATACATTACTGCCAGACAACTTCCTGATAAAGCCGTTGCATTGTTAGATACGGCATGTGCTCGTGTTGCTATGAGTCAAGCATCGACACCTAATGCGATTGAGCAGTTAATTAACAGGCTTAGTGAAATTGAAGCGCAAGTTTTAATGCTAAATCGTGAGCAAAAAACCGGTTTAGATCACAGCGAACAATTATCAGCACTTAAATCTGAATTAGTTGAGATTGAACAGCAACTGGAACCATTAAATGAGCAGTTCAATGTTGAGAAGGATATAGTTACCGAGTTAAACCAAGCGCTAGAATCGATTAACACCAACGATGCAGACTCTTCTGCTGAAGTACTTGAGCAGTTAAAAGAAAGCAAGCTTAAGCTAGCCTCGTACGAACATAATATGGTGCATTGGCAAGTTGATGAAGAGTTGATTGCACAGGTTATTTCTGATTGGACTGGTATTCCTGTTGGTAAAATGCATGAAGATGAAATTCATGGCATTTTAAATTTAGCTGAGCAAATGAAACAACGCGTAGTTGGCCAAGATCATGCGCTTGAACTTATGGCTAAAGTGGTACAAACCTCCCGTGCTCAGCTAGCAGACGAGAGTCGCCCTAATGGTATATTTATGCTGGCAGGCCCAAGCGGTGTTGGTAAAACAGAGACCGCGCTTTCACTAGCTCAAGAAGTATATGGCAGTGAAGATAACGTAACAGTTATTAATATGTCTGAGTTTAAAGAAGAGCATAAAGTGTCATTACTTCTTGGCTCACCTCCGGGTTATGTTGGTTATGGCGAAGGCGGTATTTTAACCGAAGCAGTAAGAAGAAAACCATACAGTGTGGTGCTACTTGATGAAATGGAAAAAGCCCATCCAGGCGTGCAAGATATTTTCTATCAAGTATTCGATAAAGGTACGATTAAGGACGGTGAAGGCCGAGACATCGACTTTAAAAATACCATCATTATTATGACCTCAAATGTGGGTACTGATACCACAATGAGTTTATTTGAAGATGAAGAAAGTAAGCCGAGTATTAAAGGTTTATTAAAAGCATTACAAGATGATTTATTAGGCGCATTTAAACCCGCATTTTTAGGGCGCATTAATGTTATTCCTTACATTCCGTTAAGTGATGAAATTCTGACCCAAATTGCAGCGCTACAAATTAGCAAAATCATTAAGCGTGTTAAAAAGCATTATGATGCGCAATTAACGTATAACGATGACGTGATTGAGCACATTATTGCTAATTGTCAAAATGCCGGTTCGGGTGCAAGAAATATTCACACTATATTACAGAATAAAGTACTACCACTATTGTCTGAAATTTTGCTTTCGAGCATGGTTGATGGTGAAAAAGTGACATCTATCTCATTGTTAATTAAGGATAATGAGTTTGATATTGAGCTAACTAAAGTTAATTTAAAATAACCTGTTTTTATGGTTGTTTCTTTAGTTTTAGAGCATTATAATTCGTGTGTCTTATATAGAAACATGGAATTTTTGAGACATTGTCTTCATCTAGGGAAAGGAATTCTGAAGACCTTTTCATTGCTGTTTTAGAGATAATGATTTCAAGGAATTTTGGGTAACCAAAGTAAACGAATCCACATAATGGATAATATTGTTTAATAAAAAGGAGCATTATCAAATGCAAGCAAATACATATTTAAAATACGGTTCAATCAAAGGCGAAACTACTGCCGAGTCTTTCAAAGATTTAATTACAGTTTTATCTTTAGATTGGAACGTTAGCCGTGAAATTAGCTCAGCGACTGGTACAGCGATGGATCGTGAATCTAGCTCTACTCGTCTAGGCGACGTGACTATTACTAAGCTTCAAGATAAAGCATCTCCGGATCTTTTCAAAGAAGCAACTATTGGTAAAGGTCTACCTGCTGTTTTTCATATCACTAAACAAGGTGATAAAGTTGAAGAAATCATGAAAATCGAACTTACAGATGCCATGATCTCTAGCTACTCAGTATCTGTTCAAAACGACCGTCCAATTGAAACAATCACTATCAGCTACACTGAAATGATGATGACTGTTACACCTACTGACGATCAAAACAACATCACTGCACCACTAGTATATGGTTACAGCGGTGTTAAAGGTCAACAAATGTAATATTTGTTACCCGATTGTAGCTCTGGGCTTATGCTCAGAGCTTTTTTTGATCTTCAGGATGGGAAAAGCAAGGAATGCAAAAAGCAACACAAGATAAAAACGTAATTCAAATTAGTACCCCTGTTGGTAAAGACGCCCTTTATTTAACGCGCTTCGTTGCACAAGAAGCCATGTCAGATTTGTTTGTTATGTCGGTCAATATGTACACCATAGGCCAACAAATTGCACATGAAGATCTGGTTGGCAAGCCGGTATCGATAAAGGTAAAAAATGCCGAAGGTGGGGGAGAGCGTTATTATCACGGTATTGTGAGTCAGCTTGTTTCTAACGGCAGTCGTACTGCGGACGTTGATGAACAAAAAAATTACATTGATTATCAAGCTACCATTGTGCCTTTTGCCGCTTCTATGCGTAATCGCAAGAACAGCCGCATTTTCCAAAAGAAAACAATAAAAGATATATTTGCTGATTTGTTTGGCCAACACAATGTGGCTTTTTCAGACAAAACCAGTAAAACCTACCCCAAATACGAATACTGTGTGCAATATCAAGAGTCAGATTTTGACTTTATCCAACGCTTATTACAAAGCGAAGGTATTTTTTACTTCTTTGAGCATACAAAAAGCAACCATACATTAGTTTTGGCAGATGATATCACTGCCTATGAAACGTGTGGTGAGGCAAAAGTTGTTCATTCAACTGGCCATTTAAGCGAATCTCATGTTTCGCGTTGGCAAGGCGGATTAAGCTTAGCGCCAGGCAGCTTTAAGCGTTTAGGCTACGATTTTAAACAGCCGTCGCGTTACCCTGATGCAGAGCAAGCAAATGCCGAGTTACCTACGCAATCGGTATCAGAAATTTTTGAATATACAGCAGAAGCAGAGTGTCATCCTCGCGCAGCTAATTTGGCATCTGTACAATTAGAGTCACTACAAAGAGACATGAAGCTCTCAAGCGGGCGCAGTGACTGCCGCTCATTTTCTGTTGGTAAACTGTTTAGTTTCAAAAAACATGAAGACCCACGCCTTGAAGGTAAAACCTTTGCTATTACCTCGATGATGACATCGATTGTAGTACCAAACCAATCAGGCGCTTTACAATCATCAAGTGACGAAGTGTATTCTAACCACTTTGAATGTGTGCCAAAAGACATTCCATACAGAGCGCAAGTGAGCAAAAAGAAACCGGTTATCAATGGCGTACAAACAGCCATAGTAACGGGTGATAGCGCCGATGAAATTATGATTGACCAATATGGCCGCGTAAAGGTGCAATTTGATTGGGATCGTGAAGGTAAAAAAGATTCTAAAAGTTCATGTTGGATCCGAGTTGCACAAAACTGGGCCGGCAAAAAGTGGGGCGCATTTTTCTTCCCTCGCGTAGGACAAGAAGTTTTGGTTGATTTTATTAATGGCGACCCAGATCAACCTATTATAAGCGGTGCTGTTTATAACGCAGACTTAATGCCTCCGTACGCTCTACCGGGCGAAAAAACGCAAAGCGGTATTAAAACTCGCTCAACTAAAGAAGGTGGAGCAGATAATTTCAATGAGCTGCGCTTTGAGGATAAAAAAGGCAGCGAGCTTGTGTATATGCAAGCCGAAAAAGATAAACAGCTTTACGTTAAAAACGATCAAAACGAAAAAATAGATAACGATCGTAATGTTGAAATTCTTAATAACGACAATCTTAACGTTACAAAAAACCGTATTGCCGAAATGGGTGAAAACGACACCTTAAAAGTAGGTAAAACACTTAATATTGAAGCGGGTGACGAAATAGTGATAAAAACAGGCTCTGCGCAAATTAAAATGAGCAGTAGTGGCAATATCACTATTGAAGGTACAAACATTGATATTAAAGGCAGTAATGTAAAAGTAGATGGCAGTGCCATTACCTTATCTGCTGGTGTAATTAAGTTAAATTAATGATGGAAATAGTCAATAACTTTCAATCAGGATTCAGAAACGGCATTGCAAATAACGGGCACGTTGTTTACTGCCGCTATGGTTTACCGCATTTAGTGTGTTTACCAATAAATAGGCCAGATGATCCATTATTAAGCCCTGCTTTAAGTCATTTAAAAGCTATGAATGGCTATTATGCACAGCAGTTTTTTATTCATTTAAGTGATTCACTTAATAGTGAAAATGTAATTTCAAATTTATATCAATATGCAACTCAAAGCACAGTGGCACTTGCTGATCACAGTAAAGATGAGCTAATTGAAGAAATTTCGCTATTAGTGACGACTAACAAGCTACTAGTTATTCCACTGTATGAATAGTATTTCATAAACAAGCAAAGATACGACAAGGAGTCAAAATGGGTAAACCCGCTGCTACAATTGGTCATATGCATGTATGCCCTAAAGTGACCGCTAAAGTGCCACATGTGGGTGGACCTATAGTTGCCGGCTCTGGCAATGTGTTAATAGGTGGCATGCCCGCGGCGCGCAAAGGCGACATGATAGTGTGTATTGGCCCGCCAGATAGCGTAAAAACAGGCTCGGGGAGCGTTAAAATTAATGGCAAACCCGCCGCCAGAATGGGCGATGATAGTGGCCACGGCGGAAAAATCGTTGTTGGCAACCCAACTGTTTTAATTGGTGGCTAACTTTGCTAGCGACCTATTTAAGTGATCATCAAGCACAATTACTACAAATTAGTAACGCTCAATTGTGCCCGTTTACGTGTGTAGGTCATGTTCGTTATTTAAGAAAAACCCTATTAGAAAGCTGCTGGGTAAACGCAAAAAACAATAATCAAAAAAATAATTTTGAATTGCCCACCACTGAGCAACTAGTCGAAATAATAACTAACACTAAAAACGATGAATTAGTTGCCCAAGCATGTGTTGAAGTCATGGCAAACTTGCCACAAAATAAAAATATTATATTTATAAATGAACTGCTTAATCAGCCAGCGCTGAGTGCTTTTTTTAAAATCATTATAAATAAAGTGGTTATTCAACAGCATAGCTTTAACTTAATTCGGCTATTAAATTTAAACACCTTGTTTTTTGCTTACAGTGCTGATGATGAAATTCCCCCGCAAACCCTGGTCACTATAAATCAAATTACCAGCCTTGCGCAGCACCAGGATATACAGATATTAACGGCTATTTTTGATGCACTAACTGAGCAAGCCCACCTATCCCCCATAATGTCGTTATTTTTGTTGTCATTAAATTTTGAGCAAGTAAACAGCTTAAGCAATCATGCCAGTAATACCTTATCGGTTGATCAAACACTGCATATTTTATTACAAAGCGGTTTTGTAAAACTGATTGTTTTAGCCAATTCTTTATTACAACAGGTAGAGCAACCCGCGTTAATTATTGCGCTAATAAGGCGCATGTTAGGTGATAAACTCGATCAGCTAGTGGAATACGATATTCAACGACTTGCTTGGCAAGGCGATGAAAACGCGTTAATAGATTTTCAGCAGCAGTTAAAACATAACTGGCCTAAATATGAAACCGCCATGTCGAGTTTACGATTGATTGCAGGACACCCTCTTGATGAAGTGCCTAATGCCATTTATTTATCAGCCATGGATAGCTATAGCCAAGGGGTGTTTAACTTATATCGCTATTATCAACACCTCGCTGCCAATAAAGCTCAGGACGAGGTGGTATCATGAGTGCATTTTCAATAGAGATGGTATGCTTTTCTGCCCCAAATATTAGCAGCGTAGATGCATTATTATTTGACGATAACAGTGCTGTTTTTAATGAACTGCAATGGCAGTCTTGGGATGCCTGTGTTTACGATTGCATAATTAAATCTAAAGAATTAATGGCAGAAGTCACAGACAGCACATTGCCGATGATTTGGTTACTTCCAGCGTTATCATTTAAAGATGAGCTAAAACAGTTATTAACTCAGAGCTTACAACAGTTATACCCCGCTCATAGCAATGAGCTTATTTTTCATGGTGCAACAGCCGCGCACTCTGCTATAGCTTTGGCTGGTGAAAAAAAATGGCAAAAATTTAATGTAATTGCTTTAGATGCAACCTTTAAAGCAAATAAACAGCAGCAGTTTGTTTATCAAGGTGTAGGTGGCGCGTTGGCTCTAGTTGAAATGGTGCCTTATGGGTGGTCGCAGGTAAGCCATGAAATTGCAGCATCAATTGATTTTAGCAAACATAATCAGCTAGCAGGTATGCTTACGCGATTAGCTGAACAAACAGAGAATAAGATTGATTTAATTTTTGCACCAGGAAATGGGGTAGATGATGATAGTTGGCTAAACAATTTACAGCTACTTACTAGCTTAATTGATGAGCACACATATTACGAACTACCCAATTATAAATTAGGGAAAATAGGCGCACTAGAAGGGTTGGTTAATTTGTACCAATTAACCACAAGCCCTGCAATTGTTGAGCATTTTAGTCATGCATTAATGCTTTCACAGGAGCAAGCTAAGCATCAAGGTGCAGCATCATACTTATGGATAAGTGAGGAAGTACACAGCTAATGCAAAGTAATACCGTTGTTTTACAGGGAATAAGTTACCCAATTTGCCTCGTTGCAGGTAAAGGTTCTGCGCCGTCGGGCTTTGTTGCTGTAGCAGCTAACACGCCGGAAAGTGCCAAAAATCAAATTGCGCAAGTAGGCAGTGCGCTTACTAGCGACGCAGCTAAACGTTTAGACGTTATTAACTTGCTTAACCTTGCAGGAATAAACTGTTCGCGCGGTGCGTCAGCCCGTGAAACCGCGAGTGTATTAACCCAAGCTTTGGTTGCAGGTACTATTAGTTGCTATCATCAAAAAGTTAAATCGGCTATTCAGGTAAGCGATAACACCAATAGCGGCGCAGCAGGTAAAAAGGCAAATAGTAAGAGCAGTTCAACAGCCTCAGGTAAAAGTGCCTCTCAAGCGCCGGCTAAAAACAGTGGCGGTGCAAGTAATAATACCCCAAGTGAAGAACCTATCACCAAACAAGAGTGCCGCTCTGATCCGGTTTCTATGCTTTCGGGTGAAGAAATCTTGCCGCTTATTGATTTCACCCTAGCAGGCAGCAAACAATTAATTTGGCGACGCCTATACCGCTCATCGCATGCGGATGTATGCAGTGTGATGGGTAATGGTTGGCGACATGATTTTATGGTGCAGTTAACTGAGCACTATTTACCGCCACCTAAAGTAGGCCCAAAACAAAAGGGCACCTACTGGTTAGAATACCAAGATGAGCATGGCGCTAAACACCGCTTTGAAAAAGTAAAACCGGGGCAATCGAGCTATCAGTTAAGCAGTAATTTGGCGTTGCATTACCAAACTAATGGTAAGCAAGTATTGGTAACCCCAGATGATCAACACCTTACGTTTAAAGCCGGCGAAAACTCATGGTTGCTCGAAAAAGTTATTAATGAAAAAGGCCAAAGTATTGGTTTTTATTACGATGCGAAAGAGCGCTTGCATCGCGTTGAGGTAAATAAAGCGCGTGGCTGTATTTTAAAATATAACCCGCAAGGGTTGCTGGCAAACATTTCGGCTTACCGTACAGATGATAACAACAAGCCAGTATTACTTACGCCGTTACTTGCGCAATATGATTATGATGAAAACAAAAACCTCGTTCGCGCGACCAATCAGCAAGGTGAAACAGAGCATTATGGCTATAACGCCGCTAACTTATTAACTAAGCGTACTCGTGCCAGTGGTTTTAGCCATCATTTTGAATGGGACAGTTACTCATCGAGTGCTAAATGTATAAAACAATGGGGCGATAACAACACCTATACATATCAGTTTGAATATAATTTAGACGCTGGTGAAACAACCTGTATAGACTCGCGTGGGCATAAAGAACACTTTGTACATAACGCGCAAGGTAAGTTAGTTAAGCACACCGACCCTAATGGTAATGTGTGGCAATACGGCTATAACGCACAAGGTCAAAAAATAACGGAAATAAAGCCAGATAGTAGTGAAATAAAATACAGTTATACCCCTTATGGCCAGTTAGAATCAATAACGCAGCCAGATGGCAGTGTCACAAAATTTGCTTACAACCAATTGGGTCAGCGTGTATTAACCACCTTGCCTGATGGCCAAACCATTACCCGAAAATACAGCGTAGCGGGTTTACTGCAAAGTGAAACCTTTGGCGACGGTCGCACCGTACTTTACAGCTATGACAAATTTGGCCAGCTAACCCAACACATAAATAAAGATGGTCAAGTCACTAAATTTGTATGGAACGAGCAAGGCGAGCTTTTAGCCAAACACCATAACGATGAGCTTATTCGTTATAGCTACGACAGTTTAGGCCGTGTAAATGCCACCATTAATAACGCAGGTTTGCTGACTCAATATAAATACAATGAGCACGGCCAGCTTGCGCAAACTATTGCCTTTGACGAAAAAGACCCCGAGAACAAACAGCATCAACATTTTAGTTACGATGATGCAGGGCGGTTAATTAGCTCGCAAAACAGTAAGGGTGATACTACCGAGCAACACTTTGAAGGGCTAAGCCAGCCACATTGTGTTATTCAGCCCGATGGCAGTGCACTGCATTTAACTTACGATAAAGAGCGCAACCTAACTGCCATTGAGCGCAGCGACGGCCATATATACCGCATAAGTTATGACGCAAACGAAAACCCAACGCAAGTAACTGGGTTTGACGGTACGCTACAGCAATATAAATACGATGCTTGCAACCGCTTAACCTCGGTTACACAAAGTGATAAACGCCATGTAAAAATAGAGCGTGATAAATTAGGCCGCGTGATTGCGCAGCATGCAAGTTTGGCAACCGATACTCACATCGTTAATAACGCCAATTACTACAACTATAACCTGCAAGGTAAAATTACTCGTGCGCACAATGCACAATCAACCTTAAAGCAGCAGTTTGATAAAGGCGGGCGGTTACTGTGTGCTGAGCAAGTACATAATCAGCAACAAGCGCACACTTTAAAATACAGTTACGACGACTACGGCAGAAGGCAATCACTGACCTTGCCAGATTCAAGTACGCTTAAATACAGCTACAATAAATTCGGCCAGCTAAGTGCTATTCACTTACAGCAAGCCAATAGCACTGCTGTTGAACTTGCAGCGCTTAGCTACGATAGCCAAGGTAATATTCAAACGCAAAAGTTTGGTAATGATGTAACCCTTACCCAACAGTTTGATGTATTTAACCGCTTAACACAGCAGCAGTTAACCCATCCTGCGCAAGCGTTATTCGATACCTGTACGTACAACTACGACAGCATCAACCAACTTATTGCGCGTAAAGAGCAAGGGGTTAGTAGTCATAACATTAATTTTGAGTACAACAGCCTAGGCCAGTTAATTCAGCAAAATCTAGCAAGTGGTGAGAACACAAAAACTACCCAATACCAGTGGGATAGCTTTGGTAATCCAGTTATCCAGTCAACGGTTAAAAATGATGAATTAACCGAGCAACAAAATGCTAAACCAAGTGATGCTAGCGATACTGTCAATAATGTTGAAAGCACCCAGTCAGAAAGCACACGTAATGTAATTCATAGTGATTATAAAGATTCAAGTACAACAACACTTGCTAGTGATTTAAGTAATAATGATGATGTTATTACAGGCATCACTGATGCAGACCGTTTAACCCACTTTGGCGATAGCGACTTTCATTATGATGAATTTGGTAACCAAATACGCGAAACCGGTAAAGGTATAAAAACCCGCCGCGAATACAATGCATTTAATCAGCTAAGTTGCTTTAATAACAACGGCACGCTTACTCAATACGACTACGACCCATTAGGTCGTCGTATAGCCAAGCACACCGAGCAGGGCAAAATTGATTACATTTGGGATAACGACCAGTTAATCGGTGAATACCAACATGGTGAATATACCTGGTATATCAACCTGCCAAATCAATTCCACCCAGTAGCGCTAATTAAACAAGGTGAGGTGTATTACTATCACCTAGACCAACTGAATACCCCACGCTTTGTAACCAATAATAAAGCAGAAGTAGTATGGGAAAATCAAGCCGATGTGTATGGTTATGAAGAGCTTGAAGCCGACTTTAGTAAAGAAAATAGCTTTACTCAGCCAATTCGTTTTCAAGGTCAGTATTTAGATGAAGAGAGCGGCCTACATTACAACCGCTACCGTTATTACAGCCCCAAACAGCAACGCTTTATAAATCAAGACCCGATTGGTTTAGTGGGCGGGATTAACCATTATCAATATGCGCCAAACCCGGTTAACTGGGTGGATCCGTTTGGGTTAATGTGTGAAGAGGGTGAAAAGAGCTTAAAAGAAGCGCTTGAAATAAGTGTTGCTTCAGGAACTATTAGTAGTGAATTATCTGATAAATTATTGCAATCCGCTTACGATGGAAATTTGACGCCAAAAGATATTAAAGAACATCTAGGGTCATTAACAACTCCTTCAACACCAATTAGATGGATACCCCCTAGTGTTTTAGATAATAAGTTAGGGGCGGGTGGTTATAAAGAGGCCTTAGCTATAGATGATGAAGAAGTACTGCTTATTCCAAAACGTAACTCTACAAATATGAACCCTGCGACTATTGAGGATATTAAGCAAGAAGCGAGTATTTTAGAAGAAATTAAAGCGTTAGGGTTGCCCGTTGTAACAATACCTGAATTTGGAAGTACGATTACTCCAGACGGGAGTATTATTCAAGGTGGTATTCAAGAGCGCATGTTATTTAATGGGCGTGATATTACCAAAGAAACTATACAAGATAATGAAGCACAAGGATTTGCAAAAGATAATCTTGCAGCTGTTTTATCTCAAAAATCTTTAGATGAATTAGAGCGTATATATGAAATTTTCGAAGAGAAAAGTATATTTGTCAAAGATCTACAATTTATGTATGGTGCTGATGGCTTACCAAAAATTGCTGACCCGCAAGAGGTCATAGTTGGAGCACCTCATGACATTGTAGATGAATCTTTGAATGACATAGCCAAAGAATATCAACTAATTAATAAAGCATCTGAGCCAAAAGCAATTCACAAAGCTAAACCAAATAGTGAGCAAGATGCAATATTACTAGTAAGCAAGCTCAAGTCTCCCGATAAAGATAATTACAATGTTTACACTAATCACAAAGGTAATGTAATTGTTTCGCGAAAAGATAAAAAACAATCAGTGAAGTTACGCTATGAAAACGGCGCATTAGTAGAAGCCAGTGATAAAATTGATATTCCTCATGATGTAGATGAAAAGCTTACTTTAGACCATGAGCAATTAACTCTTGCAGATAAAGAAAAATTAAAAAAGTGTGCTGATAAGCGTGATAAGGCTGTAAAAGCTCGAAACGAAGCGCTGGATATGGAAGAAGGCTCAGAGCGAGAACAAGCACTTAAGAATGCACGAAGCGACATGCGTGATGCAAGTGAGAAACTAGGGGAAGCAGCGGCTAAAGCGTATATAATGCATGAATATCCTAATGCAATTCCCTTAGAATCAAACCTCCCAGGTGATGGTAAACAAGGGCAGTTTGACCAAGTTTACTTGATTAAAGGAAAGCCTCCAGAGTTTATTCCAGAGGTTATTATTGTAGAGGCTAAGGGGGGCGCGTCTGATTGGGGCAGCCGTATGGCAGATAAAAAAAGAGCACAACAGGGAAGTACTGAGTATATGCAATCTGTTATTAACAATTACACTGAAAAATTAGAAAAACTTCAAAATCCTAAAAAGAACCCTGCCTATGGTCAAGTTGGGAAAGAGGAGTTAACTAAGCAAATAAAAGAGTGTAAAGAGAGCTTGAGAGCGATTCAAAAAGCGCAAAAATATTCTAGAGTAAATGCTAAGCTAAGTCCGCCTAAAGCTCCTGTAATTAAGTATATTGGGGTTAAGCAAAAAGCCAATGACAGTGGAATGAAGAAAACTATTGAAGTTACAAAGTTTAAAGTAAAAGTTTAAAGGGTAAAAAATGATAAAAAGTCACTATAGTTATGGCCAAGTTTCTTATGATGATATGGTTGAGGAATATATTGAAGATGACGAGGATAGCCTCTTTCTTATAAAAGCAGGCGGCGGTATGTCTTTTTATGAAGAATTTAAGCGAAACCTCATTAGGGCTTTTCCTTTAGAGGCGGTAGAGAATCCAAATAGCAAAAACGCATGGCTTTATTTAACACGCGGACAGCAAATGGCGTTAGCAGCATTTCAGAGTAACGCAAGTGTAGGTCAACCATTTATAGTCGCTTACGATAATGACTTTATAGAGGTTATAGGTGAGGCTGATGATTTCTCAACTAAGGTTGAAGTATGGTTGCCTGCTTTATATAGCGCTATTATATTGCGTAATAAAAAAGCGATTGATTTTTTAATAACGATTGATAATAGCGTTTTTGCAGAGGCTAGTTTAGGTGAACAAAATCGGTCATTTGACTACGCATTTGTCGATTTACTTAAAGCGGTATTTACGCCAGGTGCAAATTTAGCCTCAGCAATCGAAAAAGCATTAGTTGCTAGCAATCCCGATGATTACGAAGATTTTGCTTATTTATACGCTAGCCGTTTAGATTGGCCCTTAGTAGATATTATTATGGCTATTTTTAGTGATGAGGGGGAGCATGTTTATAATGAAAACATGAAAAAAGCGCTATTACTTCATCAAGAATATTATAGTAACGCTGATCGAGATCAAAATCGTGCAGGCGCTATTTCAATCCCTCTAACAGCAATGGCGGTACTGGCCAAAGATGTAAAAGGGTATGATTTAACCGTAGAAAATGGCTATATCCCGCAGTGGATTATTGATGGCAAACCTGCTGAGTATAAATAAAGTAGTTTGATTATATATGAAGTGCAGTTATGACTTTTATAAGTAATTTACTGCTAATATTAAAGGAAACGCTAAATTTACATTTATAGTATTACGAAGGCATAAAAATGATTGAGAGTCACTTTACTTATGAACACCTAGACCATACAGACATGCTTGCAGAAAACGACAGCCACGAAGACCATTGGCCAGATATTCAACGAAACCCATTTACAGAAGTGCCAAAGTTATTTAAGCGAAATTGTGAAGATTTACTGCCTATAGCTGCACTGATTGAGCCGAATGAAAACAGGACGTGGGGCTGTTTATTGCGAGCTCAATCTTTAGGCATGGGTATATTTGAAAGTAATGAACGCTCTGGTAATGCCTTTCCATTTCGAATTATAGATGACCACGTAATGGTTGTGGGTCGGCGCGACTATATTAATACGAATTATCAAACTTGGCTTACAACTTTTTATTTGAGTATTTTGGCACGTAGCTTTGATTGGGAAGGAATCGAGTATTTAAAATCTATCGATATCTCTATTTTAGAAAATGCAGAGTCGGGAGCATCTTTAACTCCCTTTAATTTTGCCCTGGTGGAGTTATTAAAAACAGTATTTACGTCAGGTTCTGATTTAGCGGGGGCATTAGAAAAAGCATTAGTAGCTAGTAACCCTAATGATTACCCTAATGATGAGGATTATTTATATGCAAGCCGTATAGAGTGGCCAATTCCTTCAATACTGATGGCTATATTTAGTGAAAATGGCGAGCAAGAGTACAATGAGGAAATGCAAAAAGCATTATTACTCCATAAAGAGTACTACAGTTCACATGCAAGAAAGGGGGATAGAAGAGGCGCTATTTCAATTCCACTCACAGCAATGGCTGTACTAGCAAAAAAGCTATATGGTTATCAGCTCACTATTGGAAATAATTATATTCCGTCTTGGTTGATTAAATAACATACTTAAAATTAGGTTTATAATGAGTGATTTTTTAAATGGGTTAACCCTTGAAAAAGACATAGTAAATTCCCTAAAAAATAATAAGGTGATAAATTTAACAAGACCTTATTTGGAGTTTGGGATCCGAAAGTACAAAGAAAAGAACGATATTCAGGATAAAGATATATTCACATATGTTGGGAGTTGTTTATATATTCATTTAGAGAATGGCGACATTATTGGGTTTGAAACTAACAATGTTAAAGATTCAATACTTGTCTGGTTTGCTTATAAGGAGGGTATTCAGCAAGGCTCAAATGAAGACATGGAAAAAATACCCTATGATCATTCTAAATATGGAAATCGTGAGCGTTGGACTGGACTGATTAACGAGCATATTCACAGTATCAAAGTGTTTACGCGTAAAATTCCCGAAGGTATAAAAAGTTTTGTAGATAGCAATGAGAAGGCAATTTTACTTGAATCAACTAACTGTAGTTTGTTACTACCTTATGGTGGGAGTTTTGAATACCGTACAGTAATGCCAATTTTGAAACTTGAGGAAGCACCTGATGGTTATTTTGATGGTATGCAAGTTATTGAACTTTGAACAAGTCACTAAATAGCTAATTTTTATCATGATGTATATAAATACGATCCACTTAACACTTCAAGACGTCGCTTCATTTACGCTAAAAAATAACCCCAGCAAGCAATTTAAAGAAAAATGGGGTGAGGAGTATGTAAGTCGCGCAATGTTATTATGGCGTGGAGTTAAGGAATGTTATTCAAAAAGTGAAGTGTGTAACTTCACTGCACAAGAGCTTTTATTTGCAATGAGTTATGAATATGCAGTTGCTCCTTACAGCTCTGAGAATAATAACGCTATTGAATTTTATAGATGGTGTTTTGAAAATTTAAATAAAAAACAAGGATAGGTAATGAATAAAATAAACACGGATGTAAATTACAGAACAATGGCGGGCAATGCGCGTTTAGTTATGTTAGGCGAATCGAGCCATAGTGCTGCTGGCTATAAATATGAGGCTATAAAAGCGATTAGGCAGTTAAAGGCTGCGGGTTTTACACATTTTGCTATAGAAATGCTGCCTAGCTCGATGCAGGAAAAAATTGAACAGTATCAACGAACAGGTAAAGGCTTTAACATAATACAGCAATATTTTGATAAATATTGGACACATGGTGATTTTACTCCTCAAGCCTATGGTGAGCTGGTAAAGGCGGCACGCAATGCAGGAATGAAGATAGTTGCATTGGATGTTTCTGTAGAAACGATGGAAGTAATGGATAGTGTATGCCCATCGAAAAAAGCCGTGACTGGGGAATGTTTTGATGCGCATACGTTTAGAAACGATCTTTGGGCTTACAATTTAGCTACAATCCTCAAGAGATCTAAGCAGAATAAAATTGTTGCTTTTATGAGTCGATGGCACGCAGTTAAAAATTTAAAGTATCAAATAGGTATTGATTCTTTAATTAAAGAGCACGGTATTCAAAAAGTTCGTTTTATTGATTTTATTGGTGGCTTATCTTGTTACAGCGACAGGCCGTGTAAGGGCATGTCTAGCCAACAAGAGACTTTGAAAGGACAATACTTCTACAAAGAGGGTTTTCCGTATGAAAGTACGGTTAAATCATTTCAAGTCCACCTACCAGAAAAACGTATTAATAATGATGGGTCATTCCAATGGTAAAAGCACTAGTGACACTTGTGTTAGCAATTAGTTTTTTTGCCTCTATGGATACTAAAGCATCCATGTTTCCGAATATTGATATTAATGATCCGAACTTAACCGTTGAAATTGCAGCTAAGCAATGCGAAAAAAGCTATATGCATGCACCTAACAAATTAGAAGAATGGTGTGAAAAAGCTTACGAAATGGGTTACTTGGAGTCCTTGTATTATATTGGTATGTATACTGGGGATGGTTCTCGTTATTTAGATGAATTAAATACTCGAATTGAACAAGGTGAAGCTAATGCTATTAACACATTAGCTTGGTTATACCAAAGCGGCCGTTTAGTTAAAAAAGATTTAAGTAAAGCTGCACGCTTATACCAGCTTTATTTAGATCAAGAAAATAATCAAGCAATTACACTTAAAACTTCTACACATTTTGAGTTAGCCACAATTTATAGAAAGCTGGGTATGTGGGATGAAGTAATAACTCATACTCAATATGTAATTAATAATGCAAAAAGAGAGGGTCGTAGGGAACTCGCACAGAGATGGCGAGATGAGGCCGAAACATCTTTGAAAGAAAGTAATTTGTGAGTTTTCCACGCGTATATAGCTTTTCACTTGGCAGTCATGTGACAAAGTATTTATTAATTAGTGCACTGTTTACTTTTAGCTTAATTAGTAATGCCGCTGGCCCTCGATGGGATAATTCAATAGATATAAATGCTCCAGATTTGACTGTATTAGCTGCCGCAGAGCAGTGCCATAAAAGTTTAATTAACGCGCCTGAGTATCTTGAAGAGTGGTGTGAAAAAGCTTATGAAATGGGATACTGGAAGGCACTGGTTACACTAAGCCTCCATAATGGAGATGGAACTCGATTATTAGAGGAGGCCAAAAAGCGGGTTGCGGCAAAAGAGCCAAAAGCTTATTCAACTTTAGCTTGGTTATATGGCAGTGGTATGTTTGTGGAGCAAGATATTAATTATGCTATTGCCCTTTACAAAGAATTTTTAGCATTAGATGCAGAATTGCCAAATTCGTTAGTTGCGGCTGCGCACTTTAAGTTAGCAAACTTATATGAATCGCAGCAGAATTGGCTTGCAGTAAATGAGCATGCACAATATGTTATTGACCACAGCCCTTTAGCTTATGATAAAGAACGAGCTGTTGATTTGTTAGAGTTAGCTAAAAAAGAAATTTTGATTAAGAATAAATCATTGAATGAATAGACTAGACACCTATTCTAATTTTGCAGTTTAGTAAACAAAGTACTACCACTTTATATAGCGTTTCGTTCGGCGTGTATTTTGTATAGTGATGAGCATTCTACAGGTCAACCCTCAATTTTCGCAGAGGCTGAGTTGAAGATAAGTTGCTTAAGCTCGAAAGGTGTTTTGTATTGATGTATGTGTTTACGCAGTTTTGAGTAACCACACTCAACACGCAGAGATAACTATAAGATTAAAGTTGTAATGAAATATGTAAGTCGATGCGCTTATCTAAGCGAGCTAATATAGAGGGAATGATTTGTTTTTTAGTGATAAGCAAAAAAATAAAGTGGAATTTTATGCACTTGTATATGTAATCTCGTTTTTATTGCCATTTCCTGCTTCGCTATATTCTGTTGCATTATCTCAATTAGGTGGTGTAGCACTTTGGCTGATTGGCTCAATAACATATATGATTGTTTACCTGCGAGTCGTGTCAGAATTACCAAAAGAAGATAGGTATTTTGTTACATGGGGTCAAGCAAGCTATTTTCCTCAACTGCTTTTTAAAGTAGCCCCTGTATTAATATTTATACTTCTTTGCTTGTTGGGAAGTTTATAGTGTTTAAAAACGATGAGGTGTTTTTATTATTCGCCCCATGGAAGCTTTTACGTAGGTTCTTATTAGTAACAATCATCTTACTTTTGGGAACGGTTTATTCAGGCATGACATTGTTAACACAGTACTTTGATACAAGTCCAGAGTGGCTGTTGGGCATTTTGTTTTCCGTTGGAATTATGTTTTGCTTTTTTAACTTTAAAGTTAGTCAAGGCTCTTTTCTATGTGCAAAGATATTGAAATACTATGCTCTATTTTTAGCTTTGATTTGCTTACCATCATTTATGATTTTAGAGGGAAGTGGTTATCATATAGCTACAGTTGCTAATATAGCCTTTATGCTGCTGTCTTTTTATTTAATTAAGGGAAATAAATACCAAGGCTTAATAAAATATCAATATAATTTTTTTAAGGATATAGAAGACGCTCGGGCCGCTGTTGAAAAAGAGATGGCTAAAGGAGATAAGAAGAAGAAAAAGTAAGGCTGCATAGCTTTGCTTACTTAATTGAAATATAAAGGAACATAGAGAAATTGTGGTGACGAGTATGTTAGCCGCGCAATGCCATTATGGCGTGGAGTAAAGGAATGTTATTCAAAAAGTGAAGAATGTAACTTCACTGCAAAAGCGCTTTTATTTGCAATGAGTTATGAATATGCAGTTGTTCCTTACAGCTCTGAGAATAATGACGCTATTGAATTTTATAAATGGTGTTTTGAAAATTTAAATAAAGATCAAGGATAGGTAATGAATAAAATAAACACGGATGTAAATTACAGAACAATGGCGGGCAATGCGCGTTTAGTTATGTTAGGCGAATCAAGCCACAATCCCGCAATCTACAAATATGAAGCTATAAAAGCACTTAGGCAACTTAAAACAGCTGGCTTTACCCATTTTGCAATTGAAATGTTACCTCGTTCTATGCAAGAAAAAATAGAGTTTTATCAACGAACAGGTAAAGGGTTTAATGTAATTCAGCAATATTTTAATGATAATTGGGCTTGGGGTTATTTAGTTCCTAAAGCATATGGCGAGCTGGTTAAAGCCGCTCGGGAAGTAGGCTTAAAAATAATTGCACTTGATTTGACTTTGGATGAGATGGAGGTTATTGATAAATCGTGTGATTATGATAATTCATTAGCAGGTAATTGTTTTAATAGTCACACCATTAGAAATATGGTTTGGGCTCAAAATATAAGTAATATTTTAAATCAAACTAATCAAAATCGCGTTGTTGCTTTTATGCATCGTTGGCATGCTGTTAGATCAACTAAATATCAAGAAGGTCTTGATACACTTGTGAAAATGGAAGGCACGCTAAAACTTAGATTTATTGACTTCATTGGTGGTACTGCTTGTTACTCACAAAGAAGTTGTGAGGGTTATTCTGATGAAAAGGGTAATCTTAAAAAGCAATATTTTTCACGAGAAGGTTTTCCATTTCAAACTGCAGTAAAATCTTATCAAGTACACCTGCCTGAAAATACCTCGATAGTAAAAGGTATATAGTAGTGAAAAAGTTAATTTATACTTTTTTTGTACTTATATTATGTCCCGGCTCATTTGCTGGAACTTTATTTCCAAAGCATGATATTAATGATCCTAAGTTATCCAAAAACACAGTGATACTTCAATGCCAAAAAAGCCTGATGTATGCGCCTAGACAGCTTGAAAAATGGTGCGAAAAAGCATACGAAATGGGATATTGGCAGGCGCTAGAAGTTATAGGTTTACATACAAGTGATGGAAGCCGTTATATCACGGAGGCTCAATTACATGCTGAAAATGGTGATCCTGATGGAATCTTAGCATTGGCTTTTGCATATGAGTCTGGGCGTTTTGTTACTAAAAATCTAAATAAATCAATTGCTTTATATAGTCAATACTTAAATGAAAACCAAGGTATTGAAGAAGAGAAAATGAGAGTAATCAGAACCCATGAAGCTCTATATTTGATATATACAAAGTTAGGTGATTTTGAAAACGCAGCTAAACAGAAACGCTTTTTAGATGAAAGTAATTATAAAGAAAATAAAGAAGCTATATTAAAAAAACAAATGCGAGAAGCAGGAATATTTATTGACTCAGAACAATAAAATGCAATTTTAGTAAAATTGATACTTTGATATTCGCATGACAGATTTAATTGAAATAAAAAGGAGCTATAAACGCCGAAGTTAAGGCGCTATAGAATTATTATGGAACAACAACACCAACACACACTAACCAACCTTGTATACGATATTTACGAGGATCCAACCAAAATTGAAGAGCATCAAGAGCTTATTCAGCCATTACTGAGCGATTTAGTTGCAACTGCGCCTGCGGGTTTTGAAGGCATGGCGACGATGATCAATACTCACATATCAAACGGGTTTAAGTTTAAAAACCCTAAAATACAAAAATTTGAGCTTGAGTCGGGCTTATTAAAGCTTAAAACCTACCTGCAAAAAATAAACCTTTAATTAGTTTCGTAATTGCCAATACTCTCGGCGCAGTGTGTTGGCTGTAATCAAGGATGATAAATGACTCTTATAAACACCTGCATTTTAATGCTGTTTTTACAGCCATTATTTGTTTATTTAGCACTTTTTAAACAGTCAAAATACAGTGTTAAGCCCAAAAGCTCGTTAGATAATGAAGATTCAATGTTTTTATTTATCGCCCCTGGCCTATCGGTTTTTTATCTTGATAAGTTTTGGGTCGCGCTGCTTTATTTAGGTAGTGTGTGCTTATTGGGTGTATTGCTAGCTAAAATTGTAGAAAGCAAAGCAAACAAGCGATTGACCAGAGACGATTCAATAGGCTTTATGGTCGCCAGTTTTATCTTTTTTGGAATGATAAAGTTAATTATTGTTGCAGCTGCGTATTTTTTTACCGATGACGCTTCAAGCGCGATAACAGAAGATTTAAGCCCAGCTAAAGAGCCCTCATTGACGATTAGCCAAATGTTTAGTGTGGATTATTTGTATAGCCAGTTTAAACCTACGGTTTATTTTTTAGCATTAATGGTCGTGACCTTAGTGCTCAAAATTATTGAGTACAAGTTCTCTTTGAAGGAGGCGCTTTCAGGTATCCTTATTATGCTAAGTGCTATATTAGTAGGCATTTCCCCACTATTTGGCGAAGCTTATATATTAGGCTTAATTGCTAATTTTTTTATCTTTTTTATAGTGTGCTCTACATGTATTGAAATAGACAAAATAGGGGATGCATCGGGTGGCGCTATTGCTATTTTATATGGCTATATATTAATGATGGGACTTGGGTTTAGCATTATATGTAAGCTGGTTTATGAATTGTTTTTTTAGGGAATGATTTATTGCTTGTTTTTTGCTCTAAATGCTTGCAGTGCGCTTTGTACCCAATTAGAATAAATTTTAGTTGAAATGGGCAATTTCATTAACGCTGATAGTTAAGAGTCTAAAACGTCATTAAATAGCAATACGACACGTGTATTTTGAGTTTAATAGTTGGGAGCTTGTATATTTTGTTATCACGTTTTAAAGCTCACATTTTGGTAATTATATCTATTGCTATTATTTTTACTACAACACAGGCTTATGCAGATATATTTGGTTATTTTTAATAAGCAGGATTTTGTTTTATCGGCTCCGATGAAGGGGCAATTATTAGATAAAGGGCAGCCTGTTGCAAATGCTAAGGTTGTACGTGCGCTTACTTATGGTGATGAATATAAAGATGAAGCAATAACCGATGATAATGGTTTTTTTACCTTCACAGAAAAATATATAAAAACGAGTAAGCCTGCAAACATGTTTGATAATGAATCACTGGTTCAACATGTTTATTTAGAAAATGGTACGCCTGAGGGCGTTGTTCTTTGGTACATAACCGTGTCTATGCACGATGGGAGTGATCCCCTAAAAAGCTTACTCGCTGACTTAGAGTGTGATATTGCCAAAGACCCACAAACATACGACATATCTATAGAAGAAGCGCCAGAGCACTTCTTTACGGTATATGGTGCATGCATTTGATTTATTGGAGATTATATTTTTGATGGAGCGGTTTAAGTTGCCATTACTCATTGTAGTTGTGGCTATTCTAATTTTATTTACTACAACACAGGTTTTTGCAAATATGTTTGGTTTTTTTAGTAAGGAAGATTTTGTGTTATCAGCTCCAGTTGAAGGGCGTTTGCTTTTTGACGAGCAACCTGTTGCTGGTAAAAAGGTATTTCGTAGACTAAATTATGGCGATGAATATATTGATGAAGTAACAACAAGTAGTGATGGTCGTTTCTCTTTCCCTAAAAAAGTTATCAAAACATCAAAGCCATCAAATATGTTCGACAACGAATCTGTTATACAACACATATACACATTAGATGAGAATGCAAAGGAAGTTACTATTTGGGCTGTTAGGCTATTTCCTTATGAGCATAAAGATACGCTAACCAAATACTTAAGTAATTTGGTTTGTGATATCGCAAATGAGCCAGAAACATTTGATATAGCTGCTAAAGATAATAAGCAGCATACATTTGCAGTTTTTACCACCTGCAAGCTCTAACGTTTAAAACCAATAAAAGGATTTAAAATGAATACGTTAACACCTACTCAGGCAGTCCAATTAGCTTCACTTGCTTATGATGCTAAAGAATTAAAAAATACAAAACTATTAAATGGGCTATTGCATGCATCCTTGCGAGATCAGTTTGATTTTTCTATCAATAATAGATCCATACAAGGTGTGTCAGGCGGGTTTTTCTCTCATTTATTTGGTTTAAGTACTGGGTTTGGCCTTGTTGCGCACGGTAAAAATTCATTTCAAGGTGATTCAGTAATCACTATTCGTGGTACGGCCTCACTTAGAGATGGCCTAACAGATGCACATTTTGGGTTAAGCGGTGGCTCTAACGGAAGTATGGTACATGCTGGATTTAATAAAACCTTTTATAGTATGAAACCTGCACTACAAGAGTTCGTTGCTGCAAATATAAGAGATAAAATGACCGGCTGTGTGCACATTGTTGGTCATAGTTTAGGTGGTGCATTGGCTACGCTTTCAGCCGATTGGATAAAAGCAGAGTATTCGTTGCCGGTTAAATTATATACGTTCGGCTCGCCAAGAGTGGGGCTTGATAACTTTTCACGCGCTGCTACCTCACGTATAGATAAAATATACCGTTGTACACACGGTGCTGATCCGGTTACAAAAGTGCCTTTGTGGCCATTTTCACATGCGCCCTACAATGGCCAAGAAATTCGTCTTGATAATGGTCAGGGCCTTAAAGGCGCAGCACACAAGTTAAGTGGTACGCCAGGCTATGTTAATACTGCAAACAGTAATGATTGGGGTAATTTAACTGTAAAAGCAAACCACTTTTTAAGCACGCCGGTACGTTTGAAGTTTGAAGACAGAAATCAAGCTTCATTTAGTTCGCATTGGGCAGATAAACTTGGCGCTGCGTTAGTTACCTTATTAAAAGATTCGGGCTACTACAGTGCTGTTGCGGCGCAAGCAGCCATAGGTACAGGTTTAACTTTTTACGATATGCTCGCGCGAACGCTTGATAAAATAGCCAAAGCGTCAGCTTCATTTGCAACACAAACCTTAGGTTTACTCGGGCACATGTTAGTGTTTGCTGGCAAAGTTATTAGTAAAGCCGTAGAGCTGACTTACAGTTTTATTAAATCGGTATTTGATTCAACTCTAGGGGCATTATATCGCGCTGCCCGAGAAGGCTTAAATGGTCTAGATTAAGGTTTTATAAGCCTTAATCTCGCTCTAACAAAATGGCACCACTTTGGGTTTCACCTAAGTGGTCGTCTTTGTTATAAATAGGGCACTTACTCATTGATAAACACCCACAGCCAATACACCCATCTACCCGTTCGCGTAAACGTTGCATATAAGCAATACGCTCATCAAGTTTCTCTTGCCATTGCTTTGAAAGTGCAGACCAATCTTTTTGGGTCGGCGTGCGTTGCTCTGGTAACGTTGCTAGAGTTTGTTTAATTTCTTCGAGCGTGATCCCCATCGCTTGTGCTGCTTTTATAACAGCGACTCGCCTTAGTACATCAGGTTTAAAGCGTCGTTGGTTGCCACTGTTTCGCCAGCTGCGTATTAGCCCTTTATTTTCGTAAAAGTGCAGTGTAGATACCTTAACGCCACTGCGTTTAGCGACAAACCCAACCGTTAAGTTGGCTTCAGTAAGCTTTTTTTGTACCGCCATCACTTTAATTCCTTTTAAAAATTAAATTATTTCTTATTGACCTGAACTTAACTTGAGGTTTTAAGCTTTGCTCCATCATAAGAAAAGGAGCTAACCCAATGCAAGAAAAATCAGCACACAATATCGCAATCATATATTCAAGTGGACGTAAAAATGGCAATACTACCGCGCAAGTTAATGCCTATAGTAAGCAACAAAGCGGCATTGTTTTTTGCTTAGATGATTATGTTATTTCACCTTATCGCTACGATAAGCAGTATCACAATGATGATTTTTATAATTTGTTTGAAGTGTTACTTCGTTACGAACATTGGGTAATTGCGTCACCTATTTATTGGTATAACACCACGCCACAAATGAAAGCATTTATAGATAGAATTACTGATTACATGGATGATGAGGCGTTAAAACCGAAGCTTAGAACTTTACGTCAAAAACAGTTTTCACTGTTGTCTAATGCTGCATCTCCCTCTGCGCCAGACGCATTTATCGATATGTTTAAACATACATTCAATTATTTAGGGATGACGTTTATAGCGCACTCACATGTTCAGGCTAGTTAATTGCTTTAAATAGCGTTAGGGTAGGCTAAGCCAACAATAAAATGGAAACTTATGAAAACATCACTTTTAGGTCTTAGCCTTCTTTTAACTAGCTTTAGTAGTTTGGCAGCAGAGCCTGCGCCTGTTATTAAAGACTTTGGTTATTTTTATAATGTGCCCGAGCATAAATCTGATTTGAGCCAAGCGCAGTTTAAAATTGCCTTTGATGTTGGTAACGGCGCTGAAAAAGGCGCGCAAAATAATCATATTAATTCGTTAGCGCGCTTTATCAATATGCATGTGGCTCACGGCGTAAAACCAGAAAACATCCAGCTGGCGCTAGTGGTACACGGTGGAGCCAGTGTTGATGTACTTCAAAACAGCGTTTATAAAGCACGGTTTGAAGAAGATAACAAAACCGAATCTTTAATTAAACAGCTGCTTGCGAATAACACGCAGGTATATATATGCGGGCAGTCGGCAATGCATATGAAAGTGGAGGCTGATCAACTAATACCTGGAGTGCAAATGGCGCTTTCAGCGATGACCGCGCATGCGCAGTTACAGCAACAAGGCTATACGTTGAATCCGTTTTAAACATGAATATTCTTTGTTTTGGCGACTCCAATACCTTTGGTACATCACCCGTTGATGGAAAGCGGCTGCCTGCGCATGAACGCTGGCCGGGCATATTAGCAGAGCTGTTGGGTACAGGGCACCTCGTTATTGAAGCTGGGCAGCCTAATCGTACCTTAGTGAATAACCCGCCATTTAGCGGCGATAAATCAGGCGTAAAGTATTTAAAACCTTACCTGGAAGTGCACACCGTTGATGTTGTTATTATTGCGCTTGGCACCAATGATTTAAAAGCCCGTTTTGCACTGTCTGCTATCGATATTAGCAAAGCGCTTGAGGAGTTGATTTTAGCCATTAAAGCCTTTTATCATTGTAAAACAATACCAAAGATTATCATTATAAGCCCGCCCAAGGTTCATGAAGTGGGAAGTTATAAAAGTATTTACGCAGGTGCAGGTATAAAAGCTGAACAATTATCTATTGAATTTAAAGCCGTCGCCTATCGTCACACGTGTGTGTTTTTAGATTGTTATCCGCTGATACAATCTTGCAATAAAGAGGGCATACATTTACCTGTTAGTGAGCATAGAGAGCTTGCTAATAGGTTGACACCTATAATAAAAAAAGCCGCAGTATATTAAACACAGCGACTTTAATTTATTGCTTAGGGAGTGTATTAAAATTCGTAACTAACGCTTAAGCGTGTTGTACGCGGCATAATGTAACGGCCATTGGGCGCGTCGGCATTACGTGGGTCGCCTTCAGTGATACCTTGCTCGTCGGTTAGGTTATCTATGGCTAATTGCAGTTTAATGCCTTCCATTGGTTCAATAATTAAACCTAAGTCTACTTTTTCGTAGCCATCAAGTGTCACGGTGTTTTCGTTATTACCAAAGCGGTCATCCACTGCTGACAAGGTACCATATAAAGTGGCATACATGCCGTCTACTTCAAAGTCATAGCTTGGTGTTACACGTACCTGCCATTTAGGTTGGCGCTGTGCGTCGTTACCTTTATTTTCAGGGCTTTCAGTGATTTCGGTTTGTTGTAATGTGGTATTTAAATTAACAGAAAAGCCAGATTCATGATTAAAATTGTAATCAAGTTCAACACCATACGCTTCGTTGGTTAAAATTTCAGCCGGTACACCCGGGCGACTTACAAAGGTATCGCCTTTTACTTCGTTGACAAAAAAGGTGGCGTAGAAGTCGGTAGAGTCTGAAATAAGCTTGTAACCTAGTTCGCCCTGCGTTACTTCTTTAATTAGTTTTTCACCCCCTTGGTATGCGCCAAAGTTATCTCTAAAGTCATCAAAATATGGCATTTTATAACCGCGGTTAACACGTGCAAACACGCCCATGTCGTCATTAATTGAATAGTTTAGACCGGTTGTCCATGAGGTTTTACTTTCATCGTAATCAACGGCTTTAGTGATAATACCGTCAAGGTCTTCATCAACACTGTATTGCACGTCATGGTTTTCTTTACGTACACCTAAATCAAGCGTAAATGCATCTGCAAATTTGTATTGGCCTGTAAAGTAAAAAGCATTGGTGCGTGCATCGCCTGTTGAGCTAATATCGTAATTAAAACCACACCCGTCAGTGCTTTGGTTACATTCAATGCCATTTAATGACTCACCACCGGCTTCCAGCACGTGATACGCCGTATTGCCTAAGCTCCACCAATCGCTCGCAGATGTGCTTGCGGTGTAATAACCAAAAGTGGCCGATAAATCGCCAAATTGCTTTGAAAAGGCTAAGTCGTTAGTAAACGAGCTTATTTCTTTTAATACTACCCAGCGACCCAGTTGCTGAATCGCGGTGTCACTAGCATATTCGGTGTTAGTCACTGCACCGAATGCCGTTTGACCATTGTCAGCCACTTCACCAATTGTCGTTGCTGAACCATTAGGTACTAGGCCAAATGTATTGGCATCGCCTTTAGTAATATTAAAACGATCTATAAATTGCCAGCCATTATCAAATTCTAGTTTAATGCTACCGCCGGATACATGGCCATCCCATCCTCGGCCATCACCTAGGTCAATATCGTGTGCTTGCGCATCTGGGCCGGTAAAAATCGTCGCTTGACGGTTAAGTGTGCCTAATTGAGTATACTGGGCGTCAATACCGTCAACGTTTAACGGGGTGGGTAAGTACCAAGCACCGTGATCGTCTGTTTGACGGGTATAAAAGTTAAGCTCGCCATTGTCTAACTCTTTAGTGATGTTAATTGTAAATTGGCTTCCTTTTTCTGAGGTAAACCCTGCATCACGGATCCCCGGTGAGCTTTTAACATAGCCGCCCACCATATAATATAGATCGTCGGTGATTTCACCACTTAGCACAGCATCAACCCGTTGTAAGTCGTAATCTGAAGTGGTGTATTTAAATAAGCCTTGAGTATCTTCACTGCCACGCTTTAACCTAAAGTTGGTTGTTAAACCAGGCTGACCATTGGATAGCACAGGGTTAGGACCACCACGCAGTGCTTCCATCGTTTCAATCGTTTCATCGATTCTAAATAACGATGAGTTTTCTAAAAATGAAAGAGTAGGCGCAGGGTAAACTGGCGAGCCTTCAATACTGAGTGTTAAAAATGGCGCATCACCACCTCCTGGAAAACCACGTACAAATACGTTGGCACCAGACTCACCACCAGAGCTTTCTACCCACACACCGGGAACAGCTTTAAATAAGTCAGCAGTACTTTTTGGTGATAATTTTATAATTTGTGATGAATCAATATTTGTTACTGCGTAGCTGGCATCAATTTTTCTGATCCCAACACCTGCGGGGGTACCAGAAACGACAATTCGCTCAACTTTTTTTTCTTTTGCTTGTTCTGCTGCAACAGCAGCGTGTGTGCTTAGGGCTAAAGTAATTGCACAGGCTAGCATGCTTTTTGCTTTATTGAATTTCATGTGTGAGATCCCGTTTTTAGTGTGTTAAACAGTGTGTATTACAGCGAGATTGATTAGATTTTAATGTAAACAAGCTGTATAAATAGAAACTCTAGAGATAAATGCAAACGTTTGCAATATTTATTTGTAAATTATTTATTAATATGGGCTGTTGTTTTATTGAGCGTAATTACACAAGAGCGTAACTTTTAAGTTAATGGGCAAGCCAGTAAAAAATAATAATGCTATATTGTCAGTAAGTTAGATATAGCATCAGCCGAAGTGGAGCGTTTAGGGTTTTATGAATAATAAAAAAATTAAATTAGCTGATTTAGCAAAGCTTGCAGGGGTATCTACCTCAACGGTTTCGCGCGCGCTGAATAATAACCCGCTTATAAAACAAGAAACCCGCGACAAGCTTCAGCAGCTTGCAAAAAAACATAATTTTAGCCTTAACACGGCAGCTAGCCGTTTACGTACGCAAAAAACCAATGTTGTTGCCGTCATTATTAATCTTGATGAGCAAACCGAGCAGTCAATCAGCGATCCATTTTTACTCAAGGTAGTGAGCGAAATTAACCTTGCGCTTAATCAGCAGGGTTTAGAGTTGTTGTTATCTAACTCTATTATGGCGCAAGATGACTGGGCTAATTACTTTATTAATGGCCGCCGAGCAGACGGTATTATTGTTGTGGGGCAAGGAAAAAGCCAAACTAATATAGAAGCGGCTGCCGATGCGGGTATTCCTTTAGTTGTATGGGGGGATCCAAAAACACAAAGCAATTATCCTATTGTCGGCAGCGATAACTACTTAGGAGGAATGCAAGCGACCGCTCATTTAATAGAACACGGTGCTAAAAGTATTTTATTTTTAGGCGATCCTGAGCATGGTGAAATTAGTGAAAGGCATCGTGGTTACGCTGCTGCACTTTCTACTCATAAACTTGAGCAGCATGTTATATCCATTGATATTACCAGTCGCTCAGCGTATCAAGCAATTAATCAGTTATTACGTGAAAAAGGTTTATATTTTGACGCGATAATGGCCTGTAGTGACATGGTTGCACTGGGGGCGATGAAAGCGCTGAAAGAGCGCTATGTAAGTATTCCCAACGATGTGGCACTGGTTGGATTTGATGACATTGCCATGGCTGATATTAGCCATCCCTCTCTTTCTACGATTAAACAAAACACCCAATTTGCTGCGACTTTGTTAGTTAAAAAGTTAATACAGCAGTTTTCAGGTGAAAAAGCCGAATCACAAGTTATTGATATAGAATTAATTACTCGCCAGTCAAGCAAACGTTAACTTAGTATGCATGTATATTAATTGTTAAATTTAAAATGCAAACGATTGCAATGGTATTTGTTCTACACTAAACTCTGGACTCACTGGCTAACACACACGGTAATTTACCCCTATTGGTAATTTGCTTTTTATAAAAGTTATGGCGTATGTAGCTATAAACGAGGCAAGCAATGAGTAAAATAAAAATCACACTGGCAATTGCTGCAAGCTATTTTATTTTCGCAATACTATTAAATAGCGTAGGCACTGTTATTTTGCAGGCTATAAACACACTAGGAGTAAGCAAAACAGAAGCGTCGGTTTTAGAGGGGTTTAAAGACTTATCAATTGCAATAATGTCATTTGTTGTTGCTTCATTTATACCACGTTTAGGCTACAAGCTTGCAATGCTGCTAGCACTGATAGTTGTCGCTATAGCGTGTTTGAGTACGGCTGTAATAAGTGACTTTTACATGTTTAAAGTGTTATTTGCTGCTGTGGGTTGTGGTTTTGCGGTCGTTAAGGTGTCGGTTTATTCAATTATTGGCCAAGTGACTGAGGATGCAAATAGTCACTCATCATTACTAAACACGATAGAAGGCATTTTTATGGTGGGTGTATTAAGTGGCTATTGGGTATTCACCGCATTTATAGACCCTGTTGATAGCAATGCGTGGTTGAATGTTTATTACCTATTAGCAGCGCTTACGCTTTTGGTGGTTGTTAGTGTTGTGATAGCACCAATAAAGCCTGCTATCAAAGGTCAAAGAAGCAACTCGGGTTGGAATGACTTTATTGCTATGCTCAAACTTACCTATCAACCGTTAGTGCTGATTTTTATTATTAGTGCATTTTTGTATGTGTTAATCGAGCAAGGGGTAGGGACTTGGTTGCCTACATTTAATAATCAAGTTTTGCAATTACCAGTAGCTATTAGTATACAACTAGCGAGTATTTTTGCCGCAGCTCTTGCTTTAGGGCGCTTAGTGGCGGGCCAAGTATTAAAGCATATTCATTGGTTTGTAGTACTTAGCTGTTGTTTAGTTGCTATGGCTGCGTTGATCATTATTACCTTACCACTAACGGAAAACTTACCTAAAAGCGAGGTGAATAGTTTATTTGATGCGCCTCTGGCGGCGTTTGTTTTGCCATTAATTGGCTTTTTTATGGCGCCCATTTATCCGGTACTCAACTCAGTCATGCTCAGTGCGCTTCAAAAGCATCAACATGCTGCAATGACTGGGTTAATCGTTGTGTTTTCAGCACTTGGTGGCACCACAGGGTCGGTGATAACCGGGTATGTATTTGAGCACTTTAGTGGCCAGCATGCTTTTTATCTTTCACTTGTGCCCATTAGTTTAATTTTTATTAGCGTGATTATCTTTAAAAAACGCACCCATGCCATTTCACAACACGCAGTCAATAGTTAATAGATTAGGACAGTTATGAGTTTTTTTAATAGCCAATTATTTAAAGATGTACAAACACAGCACATATTTAGCGACTGTAAAACGTTTGCAGATGCAACTGCGCGTGTTGATTGGCAAAGTGCCTGTATACAGTATGAGCAAATAGCACCCCTTGATAAAGCTCAATTAAGAGACTTTGTTGATGCGCATTTTATAACAACGCCTTTATTAACAATGAAAGCGGCTGCAAATACCACCAGTGTAAAAGGCTACATAAACTCACTGTGGAGCGGCCTTCGACGTGAAGCCGATACACCCAAAGCTAATTCTTTACTCGCTTTAAAGCACAGCTATATTGTACCTGGTGGACGTTTTCAAGAAATTTATTATTGGGATAGTTATTTTACTGCGCTGGGTTTAATTGATGCAGATAAAAGTGATGTAGTAGAAGACATGCTACAGAATTTTATAGATTTAATTAATGATTACGGCTGTATTCCCAATGGTAACCGCAGTTATTATTTATCGCGTTCACAACCGCCTATTTTAGCGCTGATGGTTGAGCTTTTATGGCAGCACACACACAGTAAAACACATAATTTAGCTTGGCTTAAATTGTGTGTTGAAGCTTTAATAAAAGAGCACGCATTTTGGATGCAAGGAGCAGGTACACTCGATGATGCGCAAACAAGTGTAAAACGCGTAGTAACAATGCCATGTGGTGGGGTATTAAATCGCTATTGGGATGATGAGGCGGCTCCTCGCGCAGAGTCATTAAGAGAAGACTTAGCGCTTGCATCAGGATTTAGTAATGATAAAAAACCTGAGTTTTATCGTAATATTCGTGCTGCGTGCGAATCTGGGTGGGACTTTAGCTCGCGCTGGTTAGCCGAGTCAAACTTACTAAGCTCAATTCAAACGACAGATATTGTACCTATAGATCTAAATTGCCTACTGTACAATTTAGAAAATCAGCTTAGTGAATGTTTTAAATTGCTTGGCAATGAGCAACAATCACAAACGTACAGCAACTATGCTGTAAAAAGAAAGTCGCTTATTAATCAATATCTTTGGAGCAATGAGAAGCGTTTTTTTGTTGATTATAATCATAAGCTATCTAAGCCGTCTGCTATTTTAAGTGCAGCGGCAAGTACCGCGCTTTTTGTTAATTTAGCCTCGCAACAGCAAGCTGAACTGGTTGCAAACGTATTGAGCGAGCAGTTTTTAAAAGCAGGCGGCATTGTAACCACTGTTGTTGATACTCCACAGCAATGGGACAGCCCGAATGGCTGGGCTCCATTACAATGGTTTGCGGTAAAAGGCTTGCGTAATTATGGTATTGAACAATTAGCTACACGCATAATGAAAAACTGGCTAACAATGGTAGAACAAGATTTTATTGAAAATAAATGCTTGCTCGAAAAATATAATGTATGCACACCGCAAAAAAAAGCCAGCGGGGGGGAATATCAAGTACAACAAGGATTTGGTTGGACTAACGGTGTAACATTGCGCTTTTATATGCTCACTAAAAGTTAATTTGCCTTAACTGCTTTATAGGGATTCACTCTGCTAATCTTATACCAAAAGAGCATTGTATTTTGTGGCTGATTTAGGTAATGTGACATAAGTGTTTCAGGGATGAAATTTATGTTAAATAAGAAATTTGCTTTTATTAAAACAACGTTTAAATCTTCTGCTTATGCAGCTAGCTATACTACGGTTTTAAGTACTTTAAATGCATTATTTAAAGAGATTAAAATGGATGATGCGCTTCCTAAAGCTGGGCAACGTGACAATGTTGAGTTGTTCCTCATCGATGGTGCTGATAAAGATTGGCACTCATTAATTCCTGCCGAATTAATCTGTTTAGCTAAGCAACATAAGGTGATTTTATTTAACGTTGAGCCAAATGCTGTATGTGAGAAAAATTTATTATTAAACCACTTCAATGGTGTTTTTTATAGCTCAGATGCTGCGGAGGATATTTTTAAGGGGCTTGTAAGAATAACCGATGGAGAACTATGGTTTACTCGTAAAGTGATTTCAGGTGCATTCAAAGATATATTAAATGCAGCTTCATCTAACAATTTATTGCACGATGACATAGTACTTAGTAAATCGGATTACGAAAACTTAACCAAACGCGAAAAATCGGTAATTCAATTAATAGCGCAGGGTGCGAGTAACGATAAAATAGCGAACAAACTCAATATTAGTGATCACACAGTGAAAACCCACCTTTATAGTGCGTTTAAAAAGACTCAATCGCGTAACCGTATAGAGCTTGCAAATTGGGCACAGCGCTATATTTCGGTATTACTTCCATTAGATAATTAAATGAAAAGGCTATATGTATAGCCTTTTATTTTTTAAGCTTGTTTTTTAGCCCAAAGTCCTCGATCTATGCCTTTAGTAATTAAATCAGTAAGCGCTTTTTCTATGGCTTGTGTCACGCAAATACTCATAGGTTCGTTATCACTAAATCCAGCCTCGGCTTCGGCTAAACGTTTGTAACTAACATATCTAAAGAAGCCTGCTCGCATTTCTTGGCTCAATACTTTTTTGCTGGTCGCTACTGATAATAGTACTTGGCCAGTTCTTACATCGACTGCGCGCAAATAAATTGAGATTGCATCTTCACGATATAGCTCAGAGGCACCAATACCAAAGTATTCCATCCCTAATCCGCCAGTTTTTACATTGGTATCGTAGCTAATAATGCCACCTTCTAAAATAATCTTAGCGGTGGTTAATGGCGGTAGCTCGCCCTGATTAGGGTTAGTCGCTTGTGCCGCTCTAATAATTTTTCGCTCAGTCAAAATATTTTGCAAACCCTCACGTTCAACCGGCGTAAACCAGTCAGACTCATGTAATGCTTGCACTAGAATAGAGTTTGCACCTTGAGTGACGGCCGTTGAAAACGAGCTAACATTAGTCTGTGGTTTATATTGACCGGTTTGATCGCGAAATGAATAAACCGAAACTGGAATGCTACCCGCAGGTTTAGGTAAGCTTTTTAAATCAGAAAAAACATCTGTTGGCTCTAACGTTACCGCACTTTGTTTTGACGGAGGAATTAAATTACCCATAGTAGAGCAACCACTAAGAGAAAGAGCGATTGTTATTATAATTACTTTATACATTATCCAAACCTCGGAACTTCAATGATCACCACAGAGTCATCAATTATGTTTGTTATTTTTACAGTGATTGTGTCGGTTGTGCTGGTGATGACTTCTATTTGATAATCACCACTCATAAATATAGAGTCTTGGTTAAAAATACTGTCTTCAATATTTTCGCCAAAGGCCATATCTGTTATTTCTCTAACCATACGGTTTAAGTATGTTCGCTCTAATGAGTCTTGAAATTGCTCAGCGTATCCTTTTTCGACAACCGGTGCTCTATGTTTATTTTGTGCTTGTGCCTTACTAAGTAACATATTGGCATTGAGTGGATTACCGCCAAAGCTCGGGTTAATAGGGGTATAAATAATTTCAGTAGCGGAGACTGAAAAGCTTAAAGTTGTTATTATTGTTAATGCTATTTTTTTCATTTTTACCATCCATTTAATGCCATATCAGGAGAGGAGACTTTCATATTGGAACGCGCCATGGCGTCTATAACTGTGTAAACAGCTTGTTCTACACGTTCATCAAGTGGCTCTAGTCTTCGCCCTAAGTATGTTGCATAAACAACTTGATTATTCATTATTAAGGTTAATTTCGTACCTGCTTTTGGAATGACGGTTTCTTTAATCTCTATATTAAAGCCAGCGGTAGAGGGGAGATCTCGCCAGTAATTAGAAAATTCGTAATAAAACTGATGACCAAAGCGACTAATACTACGATCGAGCAATAAACCATCTATCTCTAGGTCATCAGCAGCCGTTACCACTGGTGAACAAAAGAGTAAAACGGCAAGTAAGTAGGTGTGTTTTGTTTTTATCATAAAGAAAAAAAGGGAGAGTCAATCTCCCTCTCATTTATCAATTACATTTGTGTAATTGTTGTTGTATTGCCATCACCCAATTGAGTAACAGAAACAGTGCTATTAAAACCAATAACAGCGCCTTCAACAATATTATCATTACCAGTTTGAGTAACATTAAATGCTACATTTTCACCACCGAGTAAAAATGCTGAATCATCAGTTCCAATAACCCAGTTTCCAATACCTTCTTGTGAAATATCAACGCTATGACCATTTCCTTCAACCATCATATCCACAAGGTTGATGTCGCCATTTTGGGCAATATCAATTTGGTTTGAGTTACTATCTAAGATACCAGCAAGAGTTACGATTGCTTCGTTTTGATTACCAGTTTGGTTAATATCGATATCATTATTGTTAGACGTTAATGCCATATTCGGGTAAGAAGACTGAACTAAAATTGCATTCTCATCACCGGCTTGAGTTAGATTAACGTCATTGTCTGAGCCATTAAAGTTAGCTAAATGCGCTGAATTTAAATTTCCCATTTGATTAATATCAAATTCGTTATTTGAGCCTAATACACCCATGTATGCTTCGTTAGATGCACCATTTTGGTTTGCTTTTAACTCATTATTGTCACCAATAAGTTCTGCAGTAACCATGTTCTCAGTATCAACTTGGGTAATTTCAACTTCATTACCTTGGCCTTCGAACAAAGCCGAATCGGCTACGTTATCAGTACCTTCTTGGTCAATATCAATGCTGTTTTCACTGCCGACTACATCAGTGAAGGCAACCGCATTTGTATTGCCTTCTTGCTCAACGAGAATTTCATTAACATCACCTGAAATATTATTAAAAGTGACCGCATTTCTGTCACCTTCTTGCACAACATCAATTTCGTTATCATTGCCTTGTAGCGAAGTAACTTTAAATGTGTTCCAGAAGCCTGCTTGGCTAAGGTATATTAAATTATCATCACCGGTTAGCATTGATACTTCGGCTTCACTCCATTCACCGCTTTGAAAAGCAGTAATTTCATTGGCATTGCCTTGCATGTCCATGTTGTAAAACCAATGTCCACCAGAGCCTTGCTCTACTTCAACGTAGTTATCATCGCCAGTTACAATATTAATAGCTTCGTTGTTAACTAAAAAGCCTTGACCGTTTTGGCTAACGTAAACATTATTATTATTACCTGTAACCTCTGTTAATGCGCCATTTGCAGTACCATCTTGAAAATAGGCTTGATCGTTATTGTCGCCAACGGTCGTTACTTTAGTGTAATTGCCAAACTGTAATTGGGTGACTTCATTTGTATTGTTTTCACCAACGGTTTCTACAATCATGGTGTTACTGTCACCGTCTTGCATGAGCACCGCAGTATTATTGTTAAGGACTTGCTCTAAAGTAATTGAGTTTGAATCACTTTGAATTGAAACTTGTGCGCTTAAAGGTGAGGTCGATACATTTTTATCTGCCGTGTTGGCGTGAACAGCAAAGCTTGATCCCATTGCTATTGCAATAGCACAGCTAAGAATTGACTTATTTAGTCTCATTATTATTCTCCTTGAAATACAAAATTAAACACCTTGATTATTTATTGAGTTTTAATAAGGTGTTTGTCGTTACAGCATGCCGTGCTGTGATAATGTGTGATTAACTTTTTTATTCTTAAACGTAAGGTGCGTTTTAATTATGAAAGTAGAAACCGGCTTTTTGTACTTAATAAGTAAATTTACCGTTACCTAATTCATAACTGCTCAATCACTGTATTCTTCAATGAACTTATTTTGAATCATCTTTTTTAATGGTATTTAAAGTACTTTATTTTCAATGTCTTGAAGTGTTATTTTGGGGTTGAATTAAATTTACAGTAAAATCTAGTAAAAAATAATGGGTTAATGGCATGTTAAAGTTTATGGGTTTTGCTCATTAAAATGGATGTTTTTTATGTTTTTATCGCTATATTTCTAGTTAAAAATGATGGTTTTGTACCTTGTTTTGCTTTTTTTACTTGAGTTAGTCGTTATTTAGCCGTTTTCTTAAAGCTTGCCACGTGATTTCTTAAATTCTTAGACGTAAATTTTCTACTTAGTACAGCTAAGTTAACTTAATTACGGATAGAACAATGAAAACAAAATTATCTATTATTACACTTGCACTATTACCTTGTTTAGCTGCGGCTAAATTGCCTGATGTTAGCAGTACAACTCAAAAAGTAACTGCGAGCAGTGACTCGATTATTGTTAAATATAAAAAGAATGCTTCGCCGGAGATGCGTAAGCAAGCTCGTTCGTTAGTTAAAGCAAAAATATCAGATTTAAACAGCGATGAAGTTGATGATAACTTCACTTCGTTATTTTCTGGTCGCCTTGCTAAATTTAAAATATCTGGAATGAGTGCTAAAGAAGCTATTGAGCGCTTAAAATCTCATCAAGCTATTGAGTATGTTGAGCCTGACTATCGTGTGAGCATTGCAGCAACACCAAACGATCCTCGCTTTGAAGATTTATGGGGCTTAAATAATGAAGGCCAAACTGGTGGCACTGCTGATGCTGATATTGATGCACCAGAAGCATGGTCAATTTCAACTGGTAGCCGTGATGTTGTTGTAGGTGTTATTGATACCGGTGTAGATTATAGTCATCCTGATTTAGCTGCGAATGTGTGGGTAAATAGCGGTGAAATTGCTGGCGATGGTATCGATAATGATGGTAACGGTTATGTTGATGACGTGCACGGTATTAACGCGATTACCGATGCTGGCGACCCAATGGATGACGAAGGCCACGGTACACATGTATCAGGTACAATTGGTGCCAGTGGTAACAATGGTGTGGGAATTGTAGGTGTAAACCATGATGTATCTATTGCAGGTTGTAAGTTTTTAGCTGCAGATGGTACAGGTTCTACATCTGGCGCTATTAAATGTATTGACTACATGGTAGGCCTTAAAAACTCAGGTGTTAACCTTCGTGTATTAAACAATAGCTGGGGCGGTGGTGGTTATAGCCAAGCACTTGCTGATGCGATTACTGCCAGTGAAGAAGCTGATATTTTATTTGTAGCTGCTGCTGGTAATGATGCGGTAGACAACGATGTAAACCCTCATTACCCATCTAATTATGAAAATGATAATGTATTATCTATTGCAAGCACAGATAGTCGCGACAATATGTCTGGTTTTTCACAATGGGGTTTAACCAGTGTTGATATGGGCGCGCCAGGTAGTGCGATTTTATCAACCATTCCTGGTGGCGGCTATGCAAGTTACTCTGGTACATCAATGGCAACGCCACATGTAGCCGGTGCTGCTGCACTTGTACTGTCAGTTAATCCTGATTTAACAACACTAGAGCTTAAAGAATTACTTATGTCTAGTGGTGATGCTAATGCGGCATTAAATGGTAAAACGGTTGCAGGTACACGCCTAAATATAAACCAAGCACTGATAGATGCTGATCCAACTCCTGGGTTTAAATTATCTGTATCGCCTGTTTCTCAGCAAGCAACTGTAGGTGATACAGTCACTTATACCTTTACGATTGGTTCAATTGCACAATGGGATGGCGATGTTTCACTGGCTTTGGCTGCTGATCTTGCTGATGCATCACTAAGCGCAACTACTGCTCGTCCAGGTGATGAAGTTGTACTTACAGTGGCAACTAATAGCGAAACTCAGTGGGGGAATTATGACTTTACTGTAACCGCGACAACAGACGAGCAAGTTAAAGAGCAAACAGTAAGCTTAATGTTGCAACCTGCTGGTTTGAATGACTTTACTTACACTAGTGATGAAAGTGTTGCGATTCCAGATAATTCTCCGGAAGGTGCAAGCTCTGTCATAACAGTGGCCGATGATTTAACTATTTTTGGTACCACTGCTGATGTAGACATTTCGCATACTTGGTCAGGTGATTTAGTACTTACACTTATTTCAGCGCAAGGTAATGAAGTGACACTGCAAAGCAATGAGGGCGGTAGTCAAGATGATATTGTTAAAGCATTTACTTCAAGTGCATTTAACGGGGAAGTTGCAACAGGTGATTGGACACTTCATGTTGAAGATACTGCAGGCTCAGATACCGGCACAATAAATGGTTGGTCACTTAAATTTAGTGCTATTGGTGAAGTAAGCCCACAACCTCCTCGCGCTGGTTTTGATGTTGATACGCAAGGCCTTACAGCCACATTTGTAGATACAAGTCGTGATGCAAATGATGATATTTCACAGTGGAGCTGGGACTTTGGTGACGGTGCAACTTCAACTGATGCAAACCCTGTTCATGCCTACGCTGAATCAGGTAGTTATGAAGTTGAACTAACTGTAACAGATAGTGAAAACAACTCAGATACATTCACACAAACAGTTGTTGTAAGTGATGTTGAAATTGAGTTGAGTCTAAAACGCGCTAATAAGTCACGCCTTGATACAATGCGTGTAGAGTTAAACTGGGAAGAAGTGGGTGCTGAGTCACTTAGCTTATACCGAAATGGTGAACTAGTAGGCACCGTATCAGACAATGGTCGTTACCGTGACTACGTTCGTAACGCAACATTACCTGCATACGACTATCAGTTATGTGTTTCTGAAAACGTATGCTCGAATATTATTACGGTTTCATTTAATTAAACAGAACATACATTCCTAATGTAAACTAAGCCCAGTTTTCTGGGCTTTTTTATGCTCGATTGATAAGTGTCATTTATTTGAGCTTAGTATATGAATGGATTTTTATACGTATAAATAACTAGTCTTATATTATTAATTAGTTAATTAATACTTTTTTTGTTCATTAATTACACTTTATTTACTTGATATTTACTTTGTTCATGCTAGTTTCATAAATGGAAACTGACAATAGCATTTCTTAACACACTAAGCGGAGGAGCAAATGAGCTCACGGAAAATAATAAAAAATGCCTTCAAATTAAGTGCCTTACCTCTAAGTGCATTTAGTTTAAATGTATACGCATCAACTGATTGCAGTACATTAACGGCATGGGAGTTAGGGCAAACTCATACAGCAGGAAGCCAAGTTAAGGCACAAAATAATGCCTATGAAGCCAAGTGGTGGACACAAGCCAATCCTTTGGAGAATGCAGGTCAATATCAAGACTGGTTACTTTTGGATGTATGTGACAGCGCTGTCAATGATAATCAATCGCCTATAATTACTGAGATAACACCTGGGAATGGTTCTTTATTTAATGATAAAGACAGCGTTGTCATTTTGGCGCAAGCAACTGATTCAGATGGCTCGGTTGCAGGTGTGGAGTTTTTTATAGACGGTACTTCCATTGCGGTTGATAACACTGCGCCGTTTAGTGTTAACTGGCAAGCTATTGCGGGCGAACATCAAATTAGTGCTGTAGCAACAGACGATGAAGGAGCGATGTCTGCTGAAGTTGTTAATACGATAAGTGTAAGTGATTCAGTGATTGTTGACCCTGTTAATCAAGCACCAGTTGCCGCTATTTCATTTAGCACGCTACCGGATCAACTGGTTGTTGGTTCGCAGGTGGTGTTTGCACTTTCTGGAACTGATAGTGATGGCCAAGTAACGGCTCTGAGCTTTGCAGCAAACGGGGTGGATGTTCATCAATCAAGCTCACCAGCGAGCAGTTTTGCATGGCAAGCAACGGCACTTGGTCAGGCAACTTTCACCCTAACGGTGACAGATAACGACGGTGCAACAGCGCAAGTAACAAAAGTATTAACGGTTGTTGATGAAAATACCGGCCCAGTTACGGGCACTGACTGTCGTCCCCAAGGTTTATATCAAACTCCCGGTGTAAACACGCCTTACTGTACGATTTATGACGCTGATGGCCGTGAGATCATGGGCCCAGATCATCCGCGCCGTGTAATTGGATACTTTACTAGCTGGCGTAATGGCGCTAATGGTCAACCCAGTTATTTAGTGAACGATATTCCGTGGGATAAAATCACCCACATCAACTATGCATTTGCCCATGTTGATGCAAACAACAAAGTATCTATTGGCGATCCTACTTCAGTAAATAACCCTGCCACTAATATGGAATGGCCGGGCGTAGTTGGCGCTGAAATGGACCCAGAGTTTAACTACAAAGGTCACTTTAACCTGTTAAACAAATACAAAAAACAACACCCAGATGTAAAAACACTCATATCTGTGGGCGGTTGGGCTGAAACCGGTGGTTACTTTGATGAAACAGGCCGTGTTGCAAGCGGTGGTTTTTACACCATGACCACCAATGCTGATGGTTCAGTTAACCATGCAGGTATCAATGCATTTGCCCAAAGTGCAGTTGAGTTTATTGAAAAATATGGCTTTGATGGTGTTGATATTGATTACGAATACCCATCATCAATGAATGACTCAGGCCACCCTGATGACTTCCCAATTTCTAATGCACGTCGTGGTGGTTTAAATGCCTCATACCAAGTGCTAATGAAAAAAGTACGTGAAGAGCTAGACCGTGCAGGTGAAGCTGCGGGTAAGCATTATTTACTCACGATTGCATCGCCTTCTTCAGGTTATTTACTGCGCGGTATGGAAACCTTCCAAGCGGTTCAATACCTTGATTATGTAAATATCATGTCTTATGACTTACATGGCGCATGGAACTCGCACGTAGGTCACAACGCGGCATTATTTGATACTGGGTTAGACTCAGAGCTTGCGCAATGGAATGTATACGGCACCAAAGAGTTTGAAGGCATTGGGTATTTAAATACTGATTGGGCAGTGCGTTACTTCCGTGGTGCGATGTCAGCGGGTCGAATCAATATTGGTTTACCTTATTACACCCGTGGTTTTAAGGATGTATCAGGCGGAACAAACGGTTTATGGGGCCAAGCGGCGCTACCAAATCAAGCTGATTGCGCTAAAGGTACCGGCGTAGGTGAGAAAAACAAATGCGGTAATGGTGCGTTAGGCATTGATAACCTTTGGCATGATAAGAACGATGCAGGCCAAGAAATGCCAGCTGGTTCAAACCCATTATGGCATGTTAAAAACCTTGAAAACGGTATTGTTGGCTCGTATTTAGGCGTGTATGGCTTAACACCTGATACAGACGCTGATGACCGCTTAACGGGTACTTATACTCGTCACTATGACAGCGTTGCCGTTGCACCTTGGTTATGGAACGCAGATAAAAAAGTATTCCTCTCGATAGAAGATGAAGAGTCGATGGCAACAAAAGTTGATTACGTTATCAACAATGGTCTTGGCGGTATCATGTTCTGGGAGCTGGCAGGTGACTTTGACTATAACTCAGCCAAAGGCGAGTACTTCATGGGTTCTACATTAACCTCATTAGCATACGATAAGTTTAATCAAAGCGGTGTTGCATATGATGTACATGGCGGAAATCCAAACTTCACAGTGCCTGCTGAAGCCGTAGATATCAAATTTACAGCAAAAGACTTCCCAATTGGTGATGATAATTACCCAATCAGCCCAACGTTTGCATTTACTAATAACTCAAGTCTTGATTTAAGTGGTGCAAAAATCTCATTTGATGTGCCGGTATCAACTTCCGCTATTTTTAAATCTAACTGGAATGCACAAGAAAAACTGGGCATGGCTGTAGAAGTAAATGGCTCGAACGCAGCCGGTAACAACATTGGTGGTTATGAGAACGAGTTTCACCGTTTCTCAATCACATTAAACAATGAGTGGGGTGGTCAGCCAAAAGACTTTAGCGCTGGTGCAACTGTGAATGCACAAGTGATGTACTACATGCCAATCACTGGGCCTAGCAACTTTACCATTGAAAAAGATGGAAAAACTTACGCATTCAAAGCTGAATACCCAATGCTACCAGATGCAACACCGGGTGATGGTACGGGCAATCCAGATAACGGAGGAGGTGACCCTGTAGGTACGTGTGAAGGAGTTGATATAGCCACGATACCTGCTTATCCAAACTTTCCTCAAACTGACTGGGCGGGCAACCCAAGCCATGCTGCTGGCGGCGATCTAATGGTGCATAACAATGCAGTGTACAAAGCCAAATGGTGGACAACCTCTGAGCCGGGTGTAACAGCTGATTGGATCTTAAGTTGTAGCCTGTAATTTACAAAACAATGAGGGGTAGGCCTGAGCTTGCCCCATGTATTGAGTCTTATAAAGGATAAAATAATGGCATCAATTAAACTTAACACGATTACGCTATCTGCAATTACCAGTGGTTTACTACTCAGTACACTAGCACCGCAAGTGCAAGCACATGGTTATATGGATAGCCCTAAAGCGCGCCAAGCAATTTGTCAGGTTGATGGCGGGTACTGGTGGCCTGAAGACGGCACAAATATTCCTAACCTTGCGTGTCGAGCCGCATATTTAGAATCGGGCACGGTGCAGTTTGTACAAGCCATTGAATTTTCAGTTAATACTCCTGACTATTTAAATCAAACTGCAGTTGAGGCCAATGTACCAAACGGCACTTTATGTGCTGGTGGCGATACAGCCAAACGGGGTATGGATTTACCATCACCACATTGGCAGCGCAGCAATGTAGTGCCCAATGCCAATGGTGATATTCAAATACGTTACCTTGCATCAACCCCTCACAACCCAAGCTTTTGGCAGTTTTACATTACCAAGCCAAGCTTCAATAGCGCAACTGACGTACTAACCTGGCAAGACTTACAGCTAGTGCAAGAGCACGACAACATTGAGGTTGTTAAAGACCCTGATGGTAAACGCTACTACGAAATGAGTGTTGCAATTCCGCAAGACCGTAGCGGCGAGGCCATTTTATATAGCCGTTGGCAACGTAATGATGTGGTTGGTGAAGGCTTTTATAACTGTAGCGACATCAACATAGTAAATGACGCAGGCCCGACTGATCCAAATTCGTGGACTAGCGTCGGTTATTTTGTTCGCCAAGGGCAAAATGCCATTGCAGGCGACATCGTATGGGCGCGATTATTTGACGAAACAGGCCAAGAGGTAATCAACCAACAGCTTAAAATCAATGCCGACAATCAAGCAAATTGGCAACAAGCATTGGCTGAACAACTTAACCTTGATTACGCGCATTTAGTGCAAATTGGGGTGCAAAACCAAGCGGGCGACATTACGTTTGATGCAACCGACGTACTGATAAACCAAGTGTATAGCAGCGATGCAAATTATACCTATGCCTTGAGTGTGCAAGGTGCGCCAACAAACACCGCACCCATTGTACACACCCCAGATAACCTAGTAGTTGATGAAAACACCACAACAGCAATTCATCTGCATGCCTTTGATGATGAGCAAAGTGAGCTAACTTACAGCTGGACAGTACCTACACCGCTAAGCTTTACAGGCTCTGGTGCCAACATCAACTTAACCACTGCAGAGGTATCAGCAAACACCGATTACACCATTGCAGTATCTGTATCGGATGGTCAATTAAGTACCCAAACCAGTTTTAGTGTCACGGTTAACGATGTACCTGTGGTCGATCCGGTTGACCCTGTTGATCCAACAGTACCTGAATGGGACAGCACTCAGATCTATCAAGCAAACGATAAAGCCCGTTTTGCTAACGTGATTTACACCGCTAAATGGTGGAACAAAGGCCAACAACCAGATACCTCAGCGGCATGGGAATCAGCCTCGAAAGCTGACACAGCAGCCACTTGGAATACCAGCAAAGCCTACCAAGCTGGCGCAGAAGTAACGTATCAAGGACAGCGCTATCGCGCTAAATGGTGGACTCAGGGCGATACGCCAGGGCAAGCCAATGTATGGACCAAACTTTAATAAAGCCTAAGTTTTGCAGTTCAAACTTATTAAATAATTACATAAATAATGGATAAGAGAGACCTATGAATATCAAACAACTAAGCGCAGCCATCGGTGTTGCTTTATTTGCAAGCACAGCATCTGCTGCACCGTCTACACCAAGCATTAATTGGGAACCACAGCAATATTCGTTTGTTGAGGTAGATCTTGAGGGAAACGGCTCTTATAAGCAGCTAGTTACCCGTGTTGAACAAGTTAATATCAACATTCAGTGGAGTGCATGGAGTGGTGATGGTGGCGATAGCTACAAAGTCTATTTTGATGACATGCTAGTCAATGAGGGCACGCTTGCTGCTGGTTCTAAAAGTGGCACTATCACATTCCCTTATGATAAAGCGGGCCGCCATACAATGTATGTTGAGCTATGTGAAGGTGGCACGACCTGTGCTCGCAGTGCAGGCAAACCAATTGTAATTGCTGACACCGACGGCGGACACCTAGCACCATTACCCATGGATGTTGACCCAAATAACCGCGACATTGGTATCAAACAAGGTTTAGTTACAGGCGCTTACTTTGTGGAGTGGGGAATTTATGGCCGTGATTATGATGTAACGAATATGCCAGCACAAAATCTGAGTCATATTTTGTATGGTTTTATTCCAATTTGTGGTGAAAACGCATCGTTATCGGGTGGTCCTAAACGTGCACTTGAAACCGCTTGTGCCGGTTCTGCAGATTACGAAGTGGTTATTCACGACCCTTGGGCCGCAGTACAAAAAGCACTGCCAGGGGTTGATGCAAAAGACCCTATCCGTGGTACTTACTCTCAGCTAATGGCGCTTAAACAGCGTTACCCAGATATTAAAATTTTACCATCTGTAGGTGGTTGGACGTTATCAGACCCATTCGGTGGCTTTACCAATAAAGCTAACCGCGACACCTTTGTTGCCTCAATGGAAGAGTTTTTAAGAACATGGAAATTCTACGATGGTGTAGATATTGACTGGGAATTCCCAGGTGGTGACGGCCCCAACCCAGACATTGGCGATCCAATCAACGATGGCCCAGCCTATGTGGCGCTAATGCAAGAGCTACGCGCTATGCTTGATAAACTAGAAGCAGAAACAGGTCGTACTTACGAGTTAACCTCAGCCATTGGTGCAGGTTACGATAAAATTGAAGATGTAGACTACCAAGCCGCAAGCCAATACATGGATTATATTTTTGCCATGACCTATGACTTTTATGGCGCATGGAGTAACGTAACCGGTCACCAAACAGCACTTTACTGTGGCGAACATATGAGTGCTGGTCAATGTAATGGTACCGGGCTTGATGATAATGGTGAACCTCGTAAAGGCCCTGCTTATACCACCGATAATGCAGTGCAGCTGTTACTTGCGCAAAATGTACCATCGAAAAAAATCGTCGTCGGCACGGCTATGTATGGCCGTGGTTGGGAAGGTGTTTACCCGCAAAATGCAGCGATTGATGGTAACCCAATGACTGCCCCTGGTAATGGCCCGTTAAAAGGCTCTACGGCACAAGGCGTATGGGAAGATGGGGTTATTGATTACAAGGGCGTTAAAGCCAATATGATTGGTGCTGCGGGCACCGGTATTAATGGTTTTGAAGTGGGTTATGATGAGCAAGCACAAGCCGCTTATGTATGGAATCGTGCAACCGGTAAACTAATTACTTATGATAGCCGTAAGTCAGTACTGGCTAAAGGAGCGTATGTTAATCAGTATAGTTTAGGTGGTTTATTTGCATGGGAAATAGATGCGGATAATGGTGATATTCTTAATGCTATGCATGATGGTTTAGGGGGCGTAGTTGCTCCGCCAACAAATAAAAAGCCAGTTGTTTCTGTGTCTTCATCAGTGTCTATTAATTCAGGCGAGAGTATTACAGTAACAGCTTCTGCAACTGATGCAGATAACGATCCACTTAGCTTTAGCTGGAATGCTGATAGCGCACTGGTGGTATCTGGACAAAATAGTGCATCATTAGTCATTACAGCGCCAACAGTGACTGCAGATACACAGTATGTGGCAACTGTTGCGGTATCAGATGGTCAAGCAACTGTTAATCGTGATGTTGTTGTTAATGTTATTGCGCCAACATCAGGAGGCGAAAACACAGCACCGAGCGTTGATGCTATCGCTAATATCAGCGTTGAAGAGGGCGCATCAGCAAGTGTAGCTGTAGTGGCTAATGATGCTCAAAACGACGCCCTTTCGTATACGTGGACAGTACCAGCAGGCTTAACATTAGTGGGCAGTGATGCAAACGTAACTATTGAGGCTGGCGCTGTAGATACCGATACAGACTTCACAGTGTCTGTTGCAGTCAGTGATGGCGCATTAACCACAACGCAAAGCTTTAGCGTAACAGTTACAAACGTTGATACTACAAATCCACCTACAGGAAGCTGGGATGCGAGTGTTGCATACGTTGGTGGTGATGTCGTTACTTATAACGGCGTTGAATATAAAGCAAAGTGGTGGACTCAAGGCGAGCGTCCTGATTTAGGTGGTGCATGGGAAGCAACAACACAACCTACAGATGGTACGGGTGTCGCAGTTTGGCAGCCAACGGCTATTTATAACAGTGGTGATGAAGTTTCTTATCAAGGTAATAAGTACCAAGCTAAATGGTGGACTCAAGGGAACGAACCTGGTTCAACCGATGTATGGTTAGCACTTTAATTTTAACCTGAGAATTTGGGTTTTAAAAAACCATATAAATTAAAAAAGCAGCTTTCGAGCTGCTTTTTTGTTAACGACTATTACGAGGGGTTAAAACAACGCTTTAGAGCTAATTATTAAGCCGTTTACATCAGCATATACCCAATCACCGGTATTAATTGTAGTGTTTAACATATTAACCGGGTGATCTTTAGCGCCTAAGCCGCGCTTAGTGGTACAGCGCGGTGTTGCGCCTAGCGCCATTACAGGTAAATCAAGTGTGGCAAGAATTTCAATATCGCGACAGCAACCATTAATAACTATGCCGTGCCAGCCATTTTTTAGTGCGCGCTCTGCAATCATATCGCCAATAAAGGCAAAACGTTTACTGGCAAAACCATCAACAATCAATACTTTTCCCTCACCGTTTTCATGCAGTATGTTACCAGCAAATGAGTTGTCGTCAGGGCAGGTGACGGTCACTACTTGACCATAAAAGTGAGTTTTATTACCAAAGTGTTGCAAGCCACTGTCAGCAACTTGCACATGGTCGCGATGTTCATCGTATAAATCGGGCGTAGTAAACGGTGTCATTAAGGGCATCCTTGTTTTTTGGCAAAGCCATGTAGGGCAAAGGCAGTAAATTTAAAGTAGTAATAATGTTTATCGTAGGCTAATTAATCACTCAGGTGTAGCTATTATTGCAAATTGGCGTATAGATTTTAGTCGCAATATAAGTACTTTTAACGTCTTTTAATGCTGTTTTTATGAGTAACGTAAGCTTTTACTTAGTTTTATTTTTTCGAATAAATTTCATTTTGTAAGCGCATTAGCCAAACGTCTCATTGTTGCGTGGTTTTTCATATGCTACGTTCAATTGTTATTTTAAATTTTGGGCTGCAATACTGTGCCCTATACACACATACAAAAAGAGAAGCGTGCTTTATGATCATCTTTTTTATTTGCCTGACTATTTTAATATTAGGCTATAAGTTTTATAGCCCGTTTGTTGAAAAACAAGCGGGTATGGACTCGACAGTAGACACACCACAGAAGCGTTTTAGCGAAGGTGTTGACTATGTTGCTATTCACCCTGTTCGTGCATTTTTAATTCAGTTTTTGAATATTGCAGGAGTAGGCCCCATATTTGGTCCCATACTTGGCGCCTTGTATGGCCCAGTAGCGCTGGTTTGGATTGTACTTGGTAACGTTTTAGGTGGAGCTGTACACGACTTTTTCTCTGGCGTAATGAGTATTAAAGAAGACGGTAAAAGTTTACCTGAAATTGCAGGCCATTATTACAACGTAGTATTTAAAGGCTTTATGCTTATATTTACTGCTATGTTGTTATTCTTTGTTGGTGTAGTGTTTATTATGAGCCCTGCAGGATTATTGAGTAACTTAGATGCATTTGAAGGCACCATTTTTGCTAGTAATACATTTTGGGTTCTCGCTATTTTAGCTTACTACTTTTTAGCCACGTTATTACCAATCGATAAAATCATCACTAAGTTTTACCCTATTTTTGGCTTGTTAATGATTGTAATGACAGTTGCTATTGCAGTCTCACTGTTAATCAACGCACCCCATTTACCAGTAGCTGGCGACTTTTTAGCGTATTTTGAAGCCGATCATGCTCACGACTTTTTAGCCCCAAACCCTGATGGACTGCCTACTTGGCCGTTGCTATTTATCACCATTACTTGTGGTGCCATTAGTGGTTTTCACTCAACGCAAGCACCTATTATTGCTCGTTGTTTAACTAACGAAAAATATGTACGCCCGGTTTATTATGGCGCGATGATGTGCGAAGGTATTGTAGGTTGTGTGTGGGCGCTTGCTGGTATTGCTGCCTTCCCAGAAGGTTATGCGGGTTTAAAATCGATGCTTGATTTAGGCGGTCCAGGCTTAGTGGTTAACCATATTGCAAACAGCTACTTAGGTGTATTTGGTGGTATTATGGCTATTATTGCTGTTGCTGTTTTCCCTATCACCTCAGGTGATACGGCGTTCCGCTCACTGCGCCTAACAATGGTGGATGCGTTTAGTATTCCGCAAAGTTTACGTAATCGTTTGTTGTTAGCGTTGCCAATTTTAACCATTGCTTACTTTATGACTAAGCTCGACTTCTCTGTTATTTGGCGCTACTTCGCGTTTTCAAATATGCTGCTTTCTACCAGTGTTTTATGGCTTGCTACTAAGTATTTATTTGACCGTGGTACATTCCACTGGATTGCTAGTATACCTGCTGTAATTGCTTCAGCTGTGACCCTGTCATACATAATGACTGCGGCAATAGGATTAAACTTATCAAGTGATTTAGGTAAACCAATTGGTGTAGCGGTTGCTGTTGTAGGCTTTATTGTATTGGCTTTTGTGCATTCAAAACATAAAGCGCGTCCAGCTTAAAACTACATAGTTATTAATGCAAAAAGCGAGCTTTATTTAAGCTCGCTTTTTTATGCTTGAACAAGTAGTAATTTGGTTAATAGATTTATCAACTTTCTGATCGCCAACCACTTATGTTGACTATCTACCGCTAAAAAGTCGCTTGTTCGAAGTAGCTGATATCATCTAGGGTTTTACTAATAATCATTGCCCCTTCTAATAAGCTGACTGTTTGTATTGCCGCCCGAGCAGGATTAAGCTCTCCATTTATTTGATGTGCTTGAGTTAACCAGGCTAAGTTTTTATTAAAAAACCGCTGAACTTCAACCCGCACTTTATCGGGTAGGCTGTCGCTTTCTGCACCGAGTAAGCCACATAAACACATCTTTTTGTCTATCACGAGCGCATTTCTAAATAACTGAGTGTAAATATCGATGGGATTTTTACCGTTTGCTTTATGTACATTCGGATCGCCAAGTACTGCAATAAAGGCATCGGTGTATTGATGCGCGAGTTCAGCGCCTAAATCAGCTTTCGTTGGAAAGTGATAATGCACACTGGCACTTTTTATACCAATCTCAGTAGCAAGTTCTCTAAAGCTAAAGTTGCTATAACCACCCAGTCGCACTTTATTTTCTGCGGCTTGTAGCAGGGCTGCTTTTTTACTCATTTTGATATTTCCTTGCTGTTATCTGAAAAAATTATCAACCAGTAGGTAGTTATTTTCAAGCTCTTTTGTTTTTAGTTTGCAAACATTTAGCGCTTGCTATAAATTACCTATCAGTAGGTAGTTTCTGTTTACCAATATAAACCTAAGTTGTCGTTAAAAATATAAGAGAGCATTATGAAAATTTATGACGTAGAAAATTACCCAAACCCATTGCAGGCTCGTATTGCACTTGCTGAAAAAAAACCGACTGAAAAAGTAGAGTTTGTTGCTGTCGATTTATTAAATGGGGAATACTGCAGTGAGGCATTTTTGGCAAAAAACCCTTAGCCAAGTATTGGCGTTTAGTTATAAATTAATAATTTGGAGTCAAATATGAAAATTGCTGCCGACTTTAGTCAACGTGTGGTGGTGCATAGTGAGTCACTTGAGTGGATAGCTTCGCCCATGCCGGGTGTTGATAGACGTCCACTTGACAGAGTGGGCGACGAGGTTGCTCGTGCCACTAGCATTGTACGTTATGCGCCAAACAGCCACTTTAGCCCACATACACATACCGGCGGTGAAGAGTTTTTAGTACTTGATGGGGTATTTCAAGATGAGCATGGTGACTTTCCACAAGGTACCTATATTCGTAATCCTCCACAATCAAAGCATACTCCTGGCTCAAAAGACGGTTGTATTATTTTTGTAAAACTATGGCAGTTTCAGCCAGAAGATCGCCAGCACGTGTGTATTCACACACAGCAGATGCAAGGGCAGAAAACCCCCGAGTTTAATGACCTAAATGTCATTTTGTTATATCAAGATACGTATGAAACAGTGAGTATTGTACAGTTTAATGCTAATCAATCTTTAGCGCTCACGGTGAGTGGTGGCGCTGAGTTGTTGGTTTTGGATGGCACTTTACAAGAGCATAACGACACACTTGAAAAACACAGCTGGCTTAGAGTTCCTGTTAATAGCCAAATAAACGCCACAGCGGGTAACAATGGCGCAAGAGTATGGATAAAAACCGGCTATTTAAACGATGTAAAAAACCAAGTTAATCGGTTAAAAAAACATAATTAGCTCAAAAAATAAATCTGCATTAAGTGACTTTTTTGATCTGCTTCAAGTAAAAGCTTTTAACTATTGCCTATAATTTAAGCTCTTTTCATTCAAGGGTTGAGTTATGGTTAATTTAACACATGGTTTGTCGATTGGTATTGAGCGCTCAGGCAATGAGTTTTTCTTAACACTTAAGGCAATTGGTACCTTAACTCACAAAGACTATGAAGTGATCACCCCGATGATCGATTCAGCGTTAGGCGAAGTTAAACATCCTATTGTTAATGTATTAATAGATGGCACCGAGTTAGATGGTTGGGAGCTTCGTGCTGCTTGGGACGATTTAAAACTTGGCTTAAAGCACAACAAAGAGTTTAAAAAAATAGCGATTTACGGCAATAAAGAGTGGCAATCTACCATAGCTAAGTTAGGCAGTTGGTTTATGTCGGGTGAAATACAATACTTTGAAAATGCTACTGCCGCTTTAGAATGGCTAAAAACCAGTAATTTAGACGCTTAGTAAAAAAAGGCCAACAGTGGCCTTTTTTTGTAAGTACCTTAGTTTATTTTGACAGTGTTTGTTGCGTGGGAAGCGCAGGAAAAGCGCCTTTAGCTAAGCATGCTTTTGAGCCACAGCGAAGACCAAAGTGAAGCGCTTTTTTTACTATTGACTCATCATTTAGCTTATCAGTAAGTGGCACTGCATTATCGCTGTGGTTTAAGTAGTACAGTACGCCAGCAATAAAAGCATCACCGGCGCTGGTGGTATCTACAGCGGTAATTGTTGGAGCTGCTTCACTCAGGGTAAAAGCGTTATGGTAAACAGTCGCTGGTGCTGGACCATCGGTTAAAAACACCAGCTTGACGCCTAATTCAAGCAGTGATTGTAAGTAGGCATCAGCTGATTGTTGGCGTTGCGTTGCTAAAAAATTTAACTCATCACGTGAGAGCTTAACAATATCGCAATACGCGTAGCATGCATGCACGTTTTGCTCAATGTCATTGCTATTTTGCCATAAACTGTAGCGTAAATTTACATCAAAGCTAACGATTTTTTGGTTGTTTTTAGCCTGCTTTAAAGCACACACAGTAGTTTTTGCTATAGCTGTATTGGTTAAGGTGTTTGAACAAAAGTGTAGGGTACTCAATTTATCCCAATTAATACGCTTTAAATGCTCATTCGTTAACAGTAAATCGGCTGTTTGATGACGATAAAAGTTAAAGCTGCGTTCGCCGCTTTCATCTAGGCTGACAATAACCATAGCTGTTTGCGCGCCTTCTATGGTAAATAAATACTCAGTATCTACGTTATATTGCTCAAGCGCATTAGTTAATTGTTTAGCAAAATAGTCATCTCCCATACCGCCACAAAACGCAGCTTTGCCGCCGAGCTTTGCGTAACCTACTGCCACATTAGCTGGAGCACCTCCTGGAATGGGCAAATAAGCACTGTTTTGAGAGTCTTGAGGCAGCATATCAATAAGCAGTTCACCAAGGCTAAGTAATTTGGTCATAGTGTAAATCCTAAAAAACCTAGCATGGCTAGGTCAAAATTCAAGGGAGAATTATTAAAACTAGTGTAACAATCGCTGAACAAACATAGCTTCAGCGATTGTTACACTAAAGTTGGTTAGTTAAACGCGTATTTAAACGTCAATGACGTTGTACGGCCATTAATAGCACGTGCGCGTATAATGTTGTTATCAGGTATTGAGCCTTCTTCTGCTTCAGTAATACCTACCGTATCGAATAGGTTATTTACATTTAACGCAATATTAAGATTTTCTGATAAATCGTAGCTTACAAAGCCATTTACTTGAGTGTAACCATCAAACTTAAGATCGTTATTATCTTGAGCATAGGCATCGGTAGTACCAATAAAGCTTAGGCCTGCAGAGCCTTTTTCATAAGTGTAACGTGCCATTAATGAGTAAATTAAATCAGCTTGGCGACGAGGCGTATTACCAACCACTTCAGGGGTAAGTGCATCTTTTGCAATTTCAGCGTCTGTCCACGTTAAATTACCACGAAAATCCCATGCATCAATAAAGTAGGTTGATTCAACCTCAATCCCTTTTGCTTCATATTCGCGGTCAAAAAAGGTTTGTGATGTCGCTTCAAAGTTTTGCTCTTCAGTTTGTGCATAAAATGCCGTGGCAAAAACTGACAGTGAATCAAAGCGCTTTTTAATACCAAACTCATACTGGTTTACTTCATCAACGGCATCTTCATCGGCTACTGAGCCATCGGCGCGAACTTTACCAAATAAAAGTCGGTCAGCATTGGCGCGACCGCCTTTACTCAATCGTGCAAACGTTGCAAGGCTTGAGTCAATTTGGTAATTGGCACCAATTGAATATGATGCGTAATCCCAGTCGTAATTAACAGGGCTGGCATTTGCAAGGTCAATACCTGCAACATTTTGTTCAGGAACAGAAATCACACCGTCGCGATTCATATCAACGGTTGAGGTAACCGCGCCTGCATAGTTACCACGTGCTTCACCGCTGTCATAACGGGCACTAGCATCAATACTTACGTCACCCACCTTAGTTGAAAATGCAACATAGGGTGCACGAGTGTCGTATTCTGTGTCGTAATCACGTTGGCAACAGTTACCCCAAAAAGGCGTGCCATAAGCGTATAAGCCATTTTCAGAGAATTCAGTCCCATCGGCGGCTGTTACATTTAACAGCGCAGCGTTATCACCTTTGAGCTCCATTAGGTAGGAATTCCATAACCACGACATGGCAATATTTTGGGTTGACGCATAATAGCCAAAAGTAACGCTAGTATCATCGCTTAGCGATTTAGTCAGTTTGAAGTCGTTAACAATTGAGTCAAAGTCATTCATGGTTACGTCAAACGTATGAATACGCATGGCTAAATCATCGTTAAATGCAGCACCTGTGGTCGCATTACTAAGCGTTGCACCCACACCACCAATACTTTGCGCTATAGCTGATGCATCGCCAACTTCAGCTGGGATCAATGAATTAAAATTACCGCTTACAGATGATTTACGAAAACGGTTTTCAATACGCCAATCGTTGTCTAAATCAAATACAGCCTCAAAACCAATTGAGTCAACTTGGGGATTCATACCATCACGAATATCGCCGTTGCTTATTTGGTTTTCGCCGTTTAAGCGCACTGTTTTAGTAAATAATGCTGAATGCGGGGTATCTGATTGTGCGTCAAACCCAGGAATTGAGTCACCATTTGCATACATTGGCATAGGTAAGTAGCCAACACTTTTATCATCTAAATGTTTGTAATAAAGACGCACGTATCCATTTTCAAAATCTTTGGTCAGGTTGGCTTTAATTTGCCCACCTTTATTTGATGTGTAACCTGTTTCACGTGGGCCTTCACCTTGACGTACAAAACCACCAACATGAAAGCGTACAGTGTCATTTAAATAGGTGCCATATTCAAAGTCAGTTCGAATAGTATCGTAATCTAGGCCAAGTGTAGTTGATACGCTGCCCGATTCGTTTTCGCCATTTTTTGAAATGAAATTAATTATGCCACCCGGTGCATTACTTGCTGCGGTAGAGGCTGAACCACCACGAATAGATTCAATGGTTTGCACTGTGTTATCTAAGCGCATAAAAATGTCAGCGTTACCAAATGCAATATCGCCATATTGTAAAACAGGTAAGCCATCTTCTTGAAGCTGTAAAAATTTAGCACCACCAGAGGCAACCGGTAAACCACGTACTGCAATGTTGGCGTTACCTTCACCGCCGGTTGATTCTGAGCGAACCCCAGGAATAATTCTAAATGCCTCAGCAGTAGAGCGAGGCGTAGACACCTCAACTTGCTCAAGCGACACACTGCTTACAGAAGAACTTGACGCCATTATCGTTGTACTGCGGGGAACACCGGTAACAACAATTGTTTCTAGCCCTTTGTTAGCTTGCGCTTGTGTATTTTGCTCTTGTTGTTGTGCATTAACGCCTTGGCTAACGGCGAGCGCTAAAGCACTGATCAGATATAAAGGTGTGTTGTGTGTTGTCATGTGAACGCCTCGTTTTAAACCCAAAGGGAAGTTGTTATTTTTACTTAATCGATTAAGTAAAAATAACAAAGTTTTTACAATAAGCAAATTATTTTGTTAATTATTTGCTTTTTTTTTACTCAAACATTGATTTTTATAATGTTTTTATAGCATTAAAAGTTGTTTGTTTACTCAGCGACTAAGTTACTTTGCTCTAATGCTGCTGCTGATGGGTCACGAATATAATTAAATAGCATAGCCAAAAATAATATGACTGCAAAACCCGTAGCTAAATAAAAACCGTAGCGTACGTGTCCAAAGTAATCGCTGATCATACCCATAAATAAAGGTGCTAAGGCGGCTGACAGTGCGGTAAAAAATAATATAACGCCGGCTACTGCACCGTGTTGATGCACAGGAAAACACGATATTCCCTTAGAGTTTAAAGTAGGGTAGACCATCGACATAAATAAACCTGAGAGAGGTAATAAAGCCACAGCCCAATCAACGCCGCCATAAAGAGTGCCAACGTAACACAGCGCAATGCCAAAGCTTAAGTAAGCCATAACTCCTTGCCAACTAAACCTATTCAGTAACCATACCGCAATAAAACGCCCTGCAGCACGTAACACAAAAAAGATTGTAAGTGCGTAAGTGGCCAGCAGCGGCCATGAGCCAGTGTAATCTTTTAGCAGAGTAGGCATCCACACGTATATGGCGACTTCGGTGGCAACATATAAAGCAATTGCAAGTGAAAAACCCAGTGCATAAGGATTTTTAACCATTTTTATAGTCGTTTTTAGTGAGGCTGGCTTATCTGTACTTTTTACCACAGCAGGGTAATCGGCACGCCAAGCAAGCAATGCCAAAATCAAACACATAATGCCAGCAATGATGTAAAGGTAAGTCCAACTTACATTTTGAACCAGCAGCACGCCAACTAAAGCAGGGCCAACAATGGCTCCAATGCCAAAAAAACCTTCTACTTTATTCATGGTTTTGGTGTGTTCTTCGTTGCTATTAGAAATATCGCCTAAAAGCGCCAGTGCACCGGTTTTAAATAAACCAATGGCAAGGCCAATACAGCACAGTAAAAAAACAAAAAATATAAAGCTGCTGCTAATCGCAAACAAAAAACAACTTGCAGAGAATATTAATAAACCAAGCATAATCGTTTTTTTACGGCCAAGGCTATCGGCTAAAAAGCCTAGAAATAATCCACTTATTGCAATCATGGCCATAGGCGCATAATGAAACGCACTGGCTTGGGTCATACTTAATCCAAAATCGCTTATGAGTTCGGGAATGATCATGCCAACGGCGTCAGAGGTCATGGCAAACATAAAAAACATCATGTATGTGAGCCAACGAATTTGTTGCAACGGATCGCTGCTTACGTGTGTGTGTGATTTTGTCATTTGCTTTTCCTCGTTAAATGCTTGGTAACACACATTAAGTTGTCAGTAACTTATTGTAGTATTAATCGAGCCACGATATTTGTATGTAAAATATTTAAAAATTACTTGTAAATTCTTACTTGCTAGTTAAAGATATATCTTAATCGATTAAGTTTCAACTTGGTAATCACACATGATGAAGAATAAAGTTCAATTGATCACATACGCTGATCGAATCACCGGTAAAGATATAAACGCATTAACAGCACTTCTAAAGGGTCCACTTAAAGACGTTTTTGCAGGGGTACACTTATTACCATTTTATAACCCAATAGATGGTAGCGATGCAGGTTTTGACCCAATTGATCACAGTGAAGTTGATGCCCGAATAGGAACTTGGTCAGATATTCAAGCACTTGGAAAAGACCATGATTTAATGGCCGATTTAATAGTGAACCATGTATCGGCGCAATCGTTTCAATTTCAGGATGTGCTGGCCAAAGGCAAAGTCTCTGAGTTTTGGGATTTATTTTTAACTAAAGAAGACGTATTCCCCAATGGCATGAGCAACCAAGAACAACAAGCCATTTACCGTCCACGGCCTGGAAGCTGTTTTACACCAATGAAATGCGGTGATGGTCAAACGTATGATTTTTGGACCACCTTTACCGACAACCAAATTGATATAAATGTAAAAGTAGAAGCGGGCATTGCCTATTTAAATAACGTACTTACTAAATTTTCTGCTAACAACGTAAACATTATTCGTTTAGATGCAGCGGGTTACGCCATTAAGCAAGCAGGTACTAACTGTTTTATGCTCGATGAAACATTTGCCTATTTAGATAAACTCTCAAAGCAGGCAAATGATTTAGGCATGGAAACCATTGCTGAAATTCATAGTCATTATCAAACTCAAGTTGACGTGGCTAAGCGCGTAAACATGGTATACGACTTTGCCCTACCACCGCTTATTTTACATAGCTTATTTAATAATGACGTAGACGCACTGCTTAAGTGGTTACAAATTTCACCGCGTAACTGTTTAACTGTACTAGACACCCATGATGGCATTGGCATTATTGACGCGGGTCCAATGGGCGATAAACCTGGGCTGTTGAACGCATCTCAAATAGATAATCTAGTAGAAACCATGCATGCCAACAGCAATAACCAGAGCCGTAAAGCAACAGGTGCAGCTGCAAGTAACGTCGACCTATATCAAGTTAACTGTACGTATTACGATGCATTGGGCGCAAATGATTTTGATTACTTATTATCTCGCGCCATTCAATTTTTTGCACCGGGTGTACCACAAGTATATTACGGTGGTTTATTTGCTTGCAAAAATGATATGGAGCTTCTGGCGAGCACGAACGTTGGTCGTGATATTAATCGCCCTTATTTAGATGCCGCTAAAATAGATGAAGCGCTAAATAAGCCGGTAGTAAAAGGATTAATAGCGTTAATTAAAATACGTAATGAACACCCTGCATTTGCTGGTGAATTTACTGCTCAAGGTGGCGAAAATGTATGTTGTTTAATGTGGAAGCTTGAACAACAGTCAATTTCTTTGAGTATTGATTTTACAAGTCGTACCGCACTTATTACACAGGTTAATGGTGCTCAAGAAACCACTTTAAACTTACAAAGTTTATTAGTTTAAATAGCTTTATTTGTTGAAAACCAAAAAGCCAAGCAACTTAAGCTTGGCTTTTTTATCTGCGCTACTAACAGCACTCAGCTACTTGCACCAATATCGAGTGCGTAACCTACTTCGTGTTGTTTTTCTTCTTTAGAAATAAATAAGTTAGCAGCTATTACACCTTTTTCTTGGCTATTTTGATGAATAGTCGTAAGGCGAGGCACAAAACGGGCTGCTTCTTCTATGCCATCAAATCCAACAATACGTATCTCATTCCCTATTTTTATCCCTTGTTTTATTGCTTCTCGCATGGTGGCGAGGGCGATTAAATCACTCATACATATAATCACATCAGGGCGTGGTGAGGCGTTTAATACTTCTTTTGCAGCTATGCTGGCAAAACGCTCGCTACTTTCAGGAATATTCCAAATGCGGTCGTCGGCTACCGTTACATTCGCTTCATTTAACGCACGCTGATAACCTCGTAAGCGTTGGTGAGAAATAGATTGACCCGTTTCAAACTCATGATGTTCGTAAACTCGGCACAATACATTTTCATCGAGTAATCTCAAGCCCAATATTGCCACGTTATCAGTTGCCCTGTGCAAAACATGTTTGGCTATTTCGTAACTGGCTTGTTCGTTGTTTATGTTAATTGATGCGTTGCGGGCAATATCAAAATCCACAGTAACCACATGTTTTTGTACTGTTTTTAGTTGCTCTACCAGTGCTTTATTTCGCGGGCGACCATAACAAATAAAGCCATCAACAAAATCAACAACGTTATTGAGATTGTCGCTATTGCCTGAAAACAATAAAACATTAATGCCGTTTTTTTCAAGCACTGAGGTTACACCACGCATAAAGCTACTGGCGACAGGGTCTGACACCATATATTCCACGCTATCTGGCAGCACTAAAGCAACAATATTAAATGTGCCACTTCGCAAAGATTGCGCCGCTTTATTAGGGCCATAATAACCGAGCTCTTTGCAAGCTTTAAGTATGGCTTCGCGTCGTTTAGCCGAGAGTTGATCAGGGCGATTAAACGCATTTGATACCGTAGCATTAGACACACCTAACTCTTTGGCGATACTTTTTAATGTCCAGCGGGTGGGTTTACTCATCAGCGACTCATTACTACTTAGCAGGAAATTAGTAAATTAACATATTAGGCTGTTTAATATAACAAAAACTGTTGCATTGAGTTAATGCCGACACTGTTTAGGTGCAATCCCAAAGGTTTGCTTAAATAAACGGCTAAAATGACTGGCGCTATTAAAACCAAGGTCGTAGCACACTTTACTTATAGCTTGGCCTTCTAATAAAAGCGTGCGGGCTTTTTTAAGCCTAAGTTGTTGCTGCCAAAGCGCAGGGCTGGTGCCAAAAGCGAGTTTAAATTGCTGGTAAAACTTACTACGACTCATACAAGTTATTTTGCATAATGTGTCTATGTCGAGTGTGTCGCTTAAATGCTCTTCAATGTATTGCAGTGCATCACTCACGTTACTTTTTAGACGCAGTTTATCGCAGTTGGCCATTAATAAATCGCGGCTTTGTTGTTGCAGTAAACGGGTGATCAATTCGTTTAACGATAAATCAATTAGGTAGTGTCGCTCGGCGCCTTGCTCACTAAATAAATGCACCATTCGCTCTAATAGCTGCTGAGTTTGCGCATTATGTTGGGTATGCACTAAATTAGGGCTGTATTCAAATAAGGTATCACTAGCAAAGTTTTGCTGCATATTAAGCGCATTAGCCACATTGGTTATTTTATCTGTGCTGATTTCAATCGCTAAACAGGTGGTAGGTGAGTTGAGAGTTGCCTGTGGAAAATCAATCAGCACCCCTTGCTCGGGCGCTAATACAAACGATTCGTGGGGTAAAAACGCTTTATGATAATGACTATTCTCAACATGCATAATTTTCTTGCCACTGAGCATGGCACAAAACAGTAATTCGTTTGAATGCAGCGCCACTTTTTGCGCACTTTTATAAGTATCATAAATACTCAGTTCGCTGTTGTCGGCAGCAAAGCTCACTTTGTTTTCAATAAGTACATCAAGTTGTTGGCGTTTTTTATTTAACTGTGACGAATACATAATCAGCCTTTTTAATGATTAAATCGTTTGGACTCACAGACAATTTTTTTGGACTGCTAATCAAGTTTTTAAGCGCTTAATAGTCTAATGTCAATCAATACCGATTAAATATAAAGCAACTAGCTACATTACTCTAACAAGTTGCTGGTATTTCGGCTTAGACTTTTAGCTAACAACAACAAGAGAACACACATATGATTTACGCAAATCCAGGCACAGCAGACGCACTCATCACATTTAAACAGCAGTATGGTAACTATATTGGCGGCGAGTGGGTTGAACCCGTTAATGGTCAATACTTTGAGAATATTAGCCCTGTAAATGGCAAAGTGTTTTGTAAAATTCCCCGCTCTGACAAAGACGATATTAATTTGGCGCTTGATAAAGCGCATGCCGTAAAAACGCAGTGGGGCACAACCTCAGTTACCGAGCGCAGTAATATTTTATTAAAAATTGCTGATCGCATTGAACAAAATCTAGAGCTACTTGCAGTGGCCGAAACATGGGATAACGGTAAAGCCATTCGCGAAACCCTCGCGGCGGATATTCCACTTGCTGCGGACCACTTTCGTTACTTTGCCGGTTGCTTGCGTGCTCAAGATGGCAGTATTGGTGAAATAGACGAAACCACGGTGGCGTATCATTTTCATGAACCATTAGGTGTTGTAGGGCAAATTATTCCGTGGAACTTTCCAATTTTAATGGCTGCATGGAAACTAGCACCTGCACTTGCAGCTGGTAACTGTGTGGTACTTAAACCTGCTGAGCAAACACCCGCCTCAATATTAGTATTAATGGAAATTATTGGTGATTTACTACCCGGCGGCGTGCTAAACGTAGTAAATGGCTTTGGTAAAGAAGCTGGTGAAGCACTGGCAACTAATACGCGTATAGCTAAAATTGCCTTTACAGGCTCAACCCCTGTGGGTTCACATATTTTAAAATGCGCAGCTGAAAATATTATTCCTTCAACGGTAGAACTTGGGGGAAAATCACCTAATATCTTCTTTAACGATGTTATGGAAAAAGACGACTCATACCTAGATAAAGCAATTGAGGGCGCCATTCTTGCCTACTTTAACCAAGGTGAAGTATGTACTTGTCCATCACGCTTGTTCATTCAAGAAGATATTTATGAGCAATTTATAGAACGCATTTTAAAACGTACCAAGCAAATTAAACGCGGTAACCCGCTAGACAGCGAAACCATGGTAGGTGCGCAAGCCTCTAAAGCACAGTTTGATAAAATTTTAAGTTACATTGATATTGGCAAACAAGAAGGTGCTGAAGTACTCAGTGGCGGTCATGTTGAGCAACTTAGCGATGAGCTAAATGGTGGCTATTACATTCAACCTACTTTATTAAAAGGCACTAACGATATGCGCGTGTTCCAAGAAGAAATTTTTGGCCCCGTTATTTCAATGTCGACCTTTAAAGACGAAGCCGAAGCGCTCGAATTGGCTAACAGCTCAGAATTTGGTTTAGGCGCAGGTGTATGGAGCCGTAATATGAACCGCGCTTATCACTTTGGTCGCAAAATAGAAGCCGGTCGCGTATGGACCAACTGTTACCATATGTACCCAGCACACGCTGCGTTTGGCGGTTATAAAAAGTCTGGTATAGGCCGCGAAACGCACAAACTCGCGCTCGATCATTACCAACAAACTAAAAACTTATTAGTAAGTTACAGCGAAGATCCCCTTGGCTTCTTTTAATAAGGCGTTTTAGTTTAAACAAACAACCTATAAGTAATGAAAGCGCTGCATTGTTGTAGCGCTTTGTTTTTTTTAAAACTAATACTGATAGCATTTGATTAGTGGTTAATTATAATAATAAAGAAATGATTTATTAATGAGGCGAAATAAAACCTCAGTGAATCATGCACAAAGAGGGTAATAAGGCGCTGGGTTGAAAAAGTAGATTAAAGGTTCTAGCTCAGGGCTGTTATGGCTAGGTTCAGGCTGTTTGCACAATCTCGCTGCTCGTCACTCGAAGCCGGCTCATTTTCTCCTCTGTGTTTAAAAAGGCTTTAGTGAATTAATCACAAAAAGGATTATGGTGATGTTTGAAACGATTGCGATTTATTCAGGGTTAATAGTCACATTATGGATATTCATTGGTGTTTATGTAGCAAGTCGGTTTTATAAAGGTTACAGCCATTCTAAACAATTTTGTAGTGAATTAGGTGCAACAGGAAGCCCAACTGAAAAACTGTCACCGCTAATTAATAATTATCCTTTAGGTTTTCTATTTTGCTTTTTTGGCTGGTATTTGGCGCAATTGGCTAATGTTTCTATATTGGTTAATATTGCTGGTTGGTTAGTTATAGTGCATGGTATTGGTACCTGGGTTGCGGGTTATTTTCCTATGGATGCTGACCCATTTACTAAACATCCAACTTTTAGCTGCAAGGTACATTCTTGGGCTGGTTTTATTATGTTACTTTCGCTGGTTGTAGCACCAATATTAATAGCTATTAGTCCAACCACAGAAGTTATCTCTCTATACTTTCGTGTTTTTTCAATTGTTTCTGTTATCGCTACAGTTTATTATCTGTTTGCTATGGCTAAAGCAATAAAACCACAAAGTAAACCTGGTACCTATCAACGTATCTCTTATGGTATTCAATTAAGTTGGTTAAGTGTTTTTTCAATAGCATTAATTTAAAACAATCACTAGTGCCTATCATTTGTTTAAACGTTCGGCTTGTCAATCTAAGAAATACATCAGCATTGTGTTGATTTTAGCTCATTATTTGGGCTTATAAATTAAGGAAGACTCATGAATATAAACGATACTAAATTACGTTTTATTTTACTAAGAGGTCCTTTAGGCTGGGGAATTCCTACAGCTATTTTATTTCAATTAATCATGCACCTTACAGGTGAGCAAGATTTTTTTGATGGAATCATTTCATCTTTAATAATATTTCCTTTAGTAGGCATATTATTTGGATACTTTATGTGGCATTCAAAACATAAAAAGAACTAAATAACTGAGAGACCTACCTTAATTACTTGGTTTTTTTGAAAGTTTTTAGCTGTAATTACAAGGAGGTTTGAGTGAAAATTTGTGAAACCCAAAGATTGCTTATTCGGCAGTTTTCAATTGATGATGTGCCGGCATTAAGTAAAATTCTTAGTGACGATGAATTAATGAAATACTCAATTCGTGGTGTGTGCGATGAAGCCGCAACTGGTGAATTTATAAAGTGGTGTTTACAATGCTACGATTCATATGATTTGGGCCCATGGGCACTAATAGATAAAAACAGCGATTTATTGATTGGATTTTGTGGTATTTCCCCACAAAGTGTTGCGGGGAACGAAGAGCCTAATTTAGGGTATCGATTAGCGGTCGATTTTTGGAATAAAGGCTTAGCCTGCGAAGCGGCTAAAAGTGTTTTAAAGTATGTGTTTACTCAAACTACTCATCAATCCGTTGTTGTTATTATTGAACCTGAGCATATTGCGTCATTGAGAGTTGCAAAGAAAATTGGCTTTACAGATTATAGCAATCATGAATTTCACGGTCGTGCCGTACAGTTATATCGATTAACAAAGGCGCAGTGGAATGAATGGACTTCTTTAGATGCTGCTTATGTAGCTACCTAAAGCTCAAGATAGTTAACGTTGGTTTGTTAAAAGGAAATTTTTAATGGATATAGATTCTCACATAGTTCAGCTTGAAAAAAATTACCGAAAGTTATTTAGTGCATCTCATTATTTGGGACTTACGATAGCGATGGCTGTTATTGTTTTGTTGTTAATGTTTTATTTCAGCCCATTGATAGGGCTTGCTTTTTCAGGTTTTGCTGCTTTCTTTTTAAACTTTTTCTATTCACAGTATAGCTTTAGAAAACTCAACGCCCGCATAACACTACTGCAAACCAAAATTGAACTAACGTCTAAGTAAGCTGTTGCTCTAAATTTAAAGCCAGTTCATTTTAAATCTTACTCGTTGTTAGCTGCTTTTAATGTTGTTAAGTTACTGCTATAAAAATAATTTGCTGATACTTATTTGATTTAAGGTATTTTTAGTTCCACCAAATGAGTTTACAGTAATTATATAACCTAATTTAAAATGGATTTTCATGAACATAAAAACAAAAATAGTTAGCCGTACTTTATTGAGTGCTTTATTAATTACGCCTACCTTGAGCATGGCAGAATTAGCAGTTACTCCTCAAACACCAGAGCAATGGCGCAGTGTTACTGATCGTGATATTGAAGCTGCTTACAGTATTTCGGCAAAAAACCACCCCGGTATGTTTGATGTTAACAACCCAGTCTTTCCTGAGCTATTAAAGCAAGCAAAAGCAGAAGCACTTGCACTGTCTGCTAAAGCGAGCGGGCCACAGGTTCATGTTGCGGCAATTGCGCGTTTTAGTACTGTGCTACAAGATGGTCATGCAGGTGTGTTTTCAAGCGTTGAACGACCTGCTCGTCGTTGGCCTGGTTTTAGTGCCGTTTGGCGGGGTGATGCATTAAAAGTGTATTACAGTGAAACAGATAATATAAATAAAGGTGATGTGATAAGTGGATGCGATGGGCAAAGTACCGAGACGTTAATGCGACAAAGAGTGTTTAAATTTCATGGACAGGTTACACAACCTGGGCATTGGTGGCAGCAAGGTTGGCGGTTACTAATTGATGAGGGCAACCCATTTTTAACACCTCTAAAAGAATGTCAATTTATTAAAGCTAATGGGCAAGCTTACAGTAAAACCCTTGATTGGTCTGTTCGGCCAAAGAGTGTAAGTAAGCATTTAACACATGCTTATAATGGGGATGAGCTTACAACCGATTTAACTTGGCCTGCGCAAAACATAGCGTGGATTGCTATGCCCAGTTTTGCAAATAACGATAAGCAAACTCATGATTACAATAACCTGTATAAGAAAGTGGCGAGTCAACGTACTAAGTTACTCAGTGCAAAAACGGTGGTTTTAGATCTTCGTCATAACCAAGGTGGTTCGTCGTATTGGAGCTTAAAGCTTGCAAAAGCGTTGTGGGGTGAGCAAGTTGTTGAACAAAAAATGGATAACTACTCAAAAAATAGCCGAGTTTGGTGGAGAGCGTCAAAAGATAATACTAGCCATGTTAAATCATTAATTGAAGTGTTGAAAGATCAACCTAAAGCACAAAAAGAGTTTAAAGAAATAGCTGCAGGTATGGCGCAGTCACTTGAAAATAATAAGCTATTTTACATCGAAGAGCCGCAAAGTAAACCAAACCAAAGCGATAGCACGGTGCCAGAGAGTGACTTTAAAACACAGGTTTTTGTTATTGTGCCGCCACAGTGTGCAAGTGCGTGTCTTGATGCCATTGATGTATTTAAGCAGTTTTCAAACACTCAGTTATTTGGCGCGCCAAGCAGTGCTGACTCACTGTATATGGATGTTCGATTAGCTGAGTTACCCTCAGGTTTAGGTAAAGTGATAGTGCCTAATAAAGTGTATGTGAATAGAGCAAGAGGAAAGGGCGATTATTATAAACCCGATATTGCCTATAACGATATTGATTGGACAACCGATAAGCTATTAGAAAAAATTAAACAGTTATAAAAAAAGCCGCTCAATGAGCGGCTTTGACTGTTTAATTACTTAGGTTTATTAAAAGGTATAGCGTGCGCCAATTGCGTAGCGTGGACCATACTGGCGAGCAAATAAGAATTGCTCTTCGTAACGGCCATAGCCTTGCTCGGTTTCATTATTAAGGTTAATACCTTCAAAGAATACCGTCACATTTTCATTAACGTCATAATTTACGCTCATATCCCATTGGCCATATGATTTAGCATATTGTGGTGGTGCATCAGCAGAACCTTGCGCTTGCCCTACACCAATTAAATATGCATCACGCCAAGCATAAGTAACTTTTACAGATAAACCTTCTTTTTCGTAAAACGCTTGGAAATTAGCTGAATCACTTAAGCCGGTTAATGGAGCTTGTTGGTCTAGGCTGTCTGTATCAAATTCAACATCGCCGTCAACAAACGTTGCATTTACACCGACACCAAAACCTGTCTCGCCAATTAAGTGCTGTACTGCCACTTCAAAACCATCGACTGATTTGCTATCGGTATTTTGTGGTTGGCTAATGTTCCAAGTAATAAGTGGATCATTACTATTTGGTTCAATTTGTCCGTTGGCATTGCCATCACCATTTGCAAGCATTTGCGCAAAAATAGCATCGGTTGTTGCTTGATCACCACGAGCTTCAATATCACTAACCGCTTGTAAATAGCGTGGGCCATTTAAAATATCATGTAAGCCTTCAATGGTGGTTGGAGTAATGGTGGTTTGAATAAAGTTATCAACGTCCTTTTTAAAGTAACCTATAGATGCATAACTGCCCTCTGCGTAGTAATACTCTAATGATAAATCAAGGTTTGTTGATTCAAACGGCAATAATCCTGTATTACCTTGGCTACCTACTCGTGACCCCGGTTTTGGGCTGCCTGTTAGGTTACGACCACCAGCTAAATCACCTAATGGAGCGCGCGACATAGTTTTACCCCATGATACGCGAGCAATTAAGTCATCAGTTACGTCAACACTTAGGTCTATTGATGGTAGTAAAATATCGTAACTGCCTTCTTGAACTAAGAAGTTGTCATCGCCGCCAGCTTCATATTGAGTGATCCACTCTGAAGCACTGATCCAATTTACTTGTTGCTCTACTCGTTGACGAACAGAGCTACTTACATCGGTTTCTTCATAGCGTAGACCTGCATTTACTTTTATGTAGTAATTGCTAACTTCAAACTCCCAACGCGATTGAACATAGATACTGTTGGTAATTTCTTCAACAGCGCTTTGACTGTCAATACCATCAAGGTAGGCATTAGGTGCATAGGCATCGCCACCAGTTACATCAGCTGTAAGGTATGCCATTTGTCTTGCTACGGCTTCATCAAAATCAAAGCTATAGTAATAGTTAGGTTGTAAATCGTTACCACCACCGGCAAATTGGTCTAATAGTCCTGAAGTGTCATTAAGGGTAAACATGCCATCCGGGAATATCTCGGTGTAAGAAGGGTTAAAACCAGGGCCGCCAACTAAGCCACTCCATGCTTCATAACCACCAGTATTTTGCTCTGTACGCGAACCACCAAACTTAACTTCAATTAAACCAATGTCAAAACTATCGTTTATCCATGTTGTATGTAATTGAAGTTGCTCAATATTGGATTCTCCCGGTGAGTGAATAAACTGGCTAAAGTTTGAATCAATTTCACCAGGGCTTAATACGCTGGTACCGTTTTTCCAATTAACTTGCGCATGTGGAATTTCGCCAGTGCGATAATCATAAATTTTATTTACAAGCTGATCAGAACCTAAAATAACTTGCCCATCACTACCAAGACCTTTGTCTGCGCCGTTATCCGTTTCGTTTTTAGAGTCATGGTAGTCAAGCTCAACTTGCCATGTTTCATTAATTTGCCAATCTAAATTTAAGCCGATAGAACGAGCTTTAACTTCAGTGGTGTTTTTACTCGAGGTAAATGACGCATCGTTACCACTTATATCTGCATAAATTGCTGTGCCATTTTCATCTAACTCGTAGCCGTTGATGTTACTACCAAAGTCGTTCCAAATACCCCAGCCGAGAGTTTCTGAGCCTGTTGTAGCCTCACTTGCTGTATAATCAAGGGTTGCTACAAAATTATCTGTGGGTGCAAATTGCAGTGTGATTTGCCCATTAGTACGCTCGCGTTGTAAATCTTCAATTGCGTAGTTCATGTCTTTTGCAAAAAAGTGATTACCTTCACGATTTCCTTGCGCATCTACTGCGCGTGGATCAATAAAATCACCTTCTGCAAGAGTAGGTAAGTCGACATTAGCTTGCCAACCTTGAATATTGGCGCTTTGCTTTTGAAAGTCGCGTTCTTGATGCGAAAAAGAAAAACCAATACCAAACATTTCATCGCTAAAGGTATTACTATAAATAGCTGATACTTCCGGAGTTACATTGCTACCCGCTTCATTTGATGAATCATGAATAGCTTTAGCTGTTGCCGAAAAATGCTGGCCAGGTCTTTGTAAAGGTCGAGTTGTTGAAATGTTAACCGTCGCACCTAAGCCACCACTGGGCACATCAGCACGAGCAGTTTTAAATACTTCTAAGGCACTAACACCTTCTGAGGCAATGTTTTCCAGATTATACGAACGTGAGTTACCCGTTCCAGGCATTTGGCGACCATTAAGTGTTACCAAGTTAAATGATGGGCCAAAACCACGCACTGTAATTTGGCTACCTTCACCGTTTGCACGACTCACCGATACACCCGTAATACGCTGTAGTGACTCTGCTAAGTTAGTATCGGGGAATTTACCCATTTCTTCAGCAGAAATAGCATCGACTACCCCAGATGCATCGCGTTTCATATCCATAGAGCGGATTAATGAACCACGAATACCTTTAACTTGTATTACTTCGATTTCAGGTTCAACAGTATTTTGTTCTGCTGCATGAGCGATATTAAGCGTGCTTGCAGTGATGATAAGTGACACAGAAGCCGCTAATTGGCTTTTTTTAAAATTAAATGTGTTCATAATTGCTCTGCTTTTAACTAAATTTTACGATAAGTAGGTGCATATATGCACCTACCATTAAGTGATTTTTAATTATGGAACGCCAATGAAAGCGTTATCTACACGATAAACGGCGCCTTCACCTGTGTCCCAAGCTGGGAAAATCATCACTACATCTAACGCACTAACATCTAAACCTGCACCCGCTAAATCAGCAAGGGTAAAGGTATATGTTTGCCATTCACCAACAGTAGGTTCTATACCTTCAATGCTGTCAGTTAGTGGAATTTCGACAGCTGAGCTACCGTTATCAGACTCCACTTTGAAAGTCCAAACTGAATCAAGATTATTTGGTTTTGAAATCACCTTTAACTCAAACGCTATTACACCGTTTTCTAATATTGAAGTAGCATCGAATGCTTCACCGCTTCCGCCTGCAGCTGTACGGCTATTAAAGCCCATTACTGTTGCTGTTGCGCCAATAGTAAACTCAGCAGTTAAACCGTGCTCTTCATCATCTACTACCTCAACAGGCGTTGAGCCACCGCAGCAATCCCACATTGGCCAATTTAGGTTCTGTTCATCACTGAAAAGGTCGACTTTTGGTAAGTCGCCTTCAATAGCCACATTGGTAATTAAGTATTCTGCGCCTTCACCTGTTTGCCATGCTGGGAATACCATTAAAACATCAATGGCACTTAAATCTAAACCTCTTTCTTGTAGTAAAGAAAGCGGGAATGTATAGGTTTGCCATTGGCCTGTAACCGGTGTTACGCCTTCAGTACTATCGCTAAGGGCTACATCGCCTGTATTAGGACCACCATCACCCGCTTCGGCTTTTAATAACCAAGTAGTTGAAGATGTTGGAGGTGTTACTACTTTCATATCAAATGATACACGGCCATTTAAATCAAGCAATAAAGAAGCGTCAAATGGCGACGATGACCCTGCAAAGCCATCAGGAAAATGACCGCCACGGGTAGAGAAACCAAGTACCGTACCGTTATTATCGTTAATGTTAAACTTAATTACGTCGCCTTTGTCAGCATCGGTAATGGTTTCTGGTGTGGTTCCGCCACAACAATCCCAAGCGATCCAGTTTGCGTTTAATGTGCCATTAAATATATCAAGGTTTCTTGCAACACCATCACTTGGTGGAGTAGGTACAGGGGCTTTACCTTCAACGAGTGCATCTTCTAGGCTATCGTAACCTGGGCGGACTGTTTCACAGCCTTTACCTGTGGTTGGGTTAGAGGCACATTCGTAAACACGCACGTAATCAATCTCAAAGCTTTGACCTTCTGCAAATGCTGCAGCGTCAACGCCTAAGTTATTTACGTTTTCAGGCCAATCACCACCAACGGCATTGTTTAAAATAAGGTAAAAGTCCTTATCAAATGGTGCTGTATCCCAATGCGTTGTTAGCTCGCCGCTACCTTGTTCAAAGTATTCAGCAAACCAACCTTTATGCTTTAAGCCAACAGGTTCATCTTTTGAATTGTAACGAACTTCAGAACGACGTTGTGTGGCGTATAAATAGCCATCTACGTACCAGCGAATTTCGCCTTCTTGCCATTCAATCGCGTAAGTATGAAAATCTTCTGCAGGATTCATCCCTTCAGGGAATGTATACGCTTTACCTGAACTTGAGTTATTTGGCCATTCGCGACCATAATGAAGTGTGCCATGAATATTAGCTTCAACGGTGCCATCTTCAGCAACTGTTTTTAAATTTACCGCTTCTAAAATATCAATTTCGCCAGAGCGCGGCCAAGTACCATATTCTTCATCAGTTGGCATCATCCAAAAAGCTGGCCAGCTACCTTGACCCGAAGGCAACTTTGCACGCATTTCAAAACGACCATAAGTAAAATCAGCGTTGTAACGGGTGTTTAAACGGGCTGATGTGTATGGTTTTTCTGCGCCTTCTTCAGCAGGTAAGGCGACTATGTTTAGTACACCGTCTTTTATAAAGGCGTTTTCTTCACTGTCGGTGTAACATTGTTTTTCGTTGTTACCACCACCAGCGCAGTTTAATTCAAAGTTCCACTTGTTTGTATCAATGCTTGTGCCATCAAATTCATCACTCCAAACCATTTGCCAATCTGAAACTGGCTGGGCAGGATCTACTTTTTCAAAATTGGATGTTGTTGCAGCATCGCCGCCACAGCCAGCCAAAGTTGCTAATGAGATAGCAGCCAAAAGGCGAGTAATGCGTGTTGTTTCAATGTTCATAACTGAACCCCGTTCAACTGATTATTGTCAGAATATAGTGTATTTGTTGATTTTTCATTTTTGTAAGCGCTTACATTTTTATGTGTGATAAATGTAAGCGCTTACAAATAATATGGGGGATTTTTAACTGGGTCAAGAATTTGTTTAAATAATTTACAATTGATTTACTTTTAACAGGGTGTTTTTGTTAACAGGAACGGTTAAACGCCCAAGTAATGTTATAAATAAAGGTTTAAAAGGTGTACATGGGCGTTTTCATTAGCCGTATTGCTATTTTTTAAATGGCATTATTAACAATTGCCACAAGGATGAATTTTGTTCGGGGTTTGGTTCTTGGCTCAAACCAAGTGCAATACGTTTATCAGGCTGGTTTGCCTGTGATTTATAGCTGCCAAAAAGTCTATCCCACCAAGTAACACTAAACCCAAAGTTACTGTTTGTTTCTTCGGGGTTTTGGCTGTGATGTATGCGGTGCAGCGCTTGGGTGATCAGGATTAAACGCAGTGGTTTTTCTATTGCGTTTGGCAAGCGAATATTTGCGTGGTTAAACAGTGCTAACCCATTGAGTGTTATTTCAAATATAAGTACTGCAATGGCGGGCATGCCAAGAGCAGTTATGGCGGCAAGCTTTATCAATATGCTAAGACCTATTTCAATAGGGTGAAAGCGCAGCCCAGTGCTTGTATCTACGTGCGCATCAGCATGGTGAACACGGTGTAAACGCCATAAAATTGGAATTTTATGAAATAACCTGTGTTGCCAATAAATCAGTATATCTAGCAACAGCAGACTAAGTATAATTGCTACTGAAAGAGGCATAGTTAGTTGATTAAACACACCGATACTATGTTCTTGGTTATAAAGCGCGGCGGCGGTTAACCCTAAAGGAACCGCTAACCGAGCAATCACTGAAGAGGTAAATACAAGACCAAAATTCGCAACCCAACGTTTAGTGGCTTTTATGGGCGATTGCCGTGCAGGGGCTTGCCACTCAAGCAGCATCATTATGACTAAAATACTTACAAAACATCCAAGCCGCCACCATAATTCGTTATCCATTGATAGCCTCCGTTTTACTGATATTAGCTTCTAGTTGTTTTAATGTGTGATAACCGCCATAAATACGGGTGAAAATCGTTATGGCGCAAGCTGCAGCAAATAAGCTGGCCATTATGGCAAAGTGCTGCGGCCAAATACAAAAGGCAACAAATAAGGCAATGGTTTCTGTGCCTTCGGTTAAGCCATTTAAGTAGTAAAAACTTTTATATTTAAATTGTAGTTTGTCGAGTTTAAATTTTTCAGCGGCAATCGCAAAGGCCAAAAAGCTGGAACCGGTACCTATAAAAGTAGCCAGTAAAATAGCACCTGCAATGGCATTTTGTGCTGGATTAGCCAAAATAAAGCCCAGTGGAATCGCTGCGTAAAATAAAAAGTCGAGAGTAATATCTAAAAACCCACCCGCGCTAGAACTTTGATTAGCATAGCGGGCTAATGCGCCATCCAGTCCATCTAAAATTCTATTCAACGCAATGGCGATTAATGCGCCATACCACATTTCAAAGGCAAGTAAAGGCACGGCAAACATACCCACTAAAAAACCAAAAACAGTGAGTTGATTAGCTGTAATGCCGCTTTTATTAATGAGCATAACAACCGGTGTTAGTAGTGGCTTTATAATGGGGGTAACAAATTTATCTAACATACGTATTGCCTTGAATATGAGTCAGGTTTTAAGCATCAGTGCCTAAAGTAATCACTTTGCCAGCTGTTGCCTCCGCGTCACTGTGGTCGTGCGTAACCATAATGGCAGGCAATTTATGCTCGCGTATTTGACTAAACACCAGTTCGCGGGTATCAACACGCAATTGGGTGTCGAGTTTACTAAAAGGCTCGTCGAGTAAAATAGCTTTAGGTTCGCTGAGCAACATGCGTAGCAGTGCAACACGCGCTTGCTGCCCACCAGATAGGCTGTCGGGATGGCGGGCTGCCAATCCTGTTAAGCCAACTTGTTCTAGAGCGTGGTCTATTTTTTCAAGACGCTGCTTTTTATTGCCTTTGGGCATAGCAAAGGCAATATTTCCTGCCACTGTTAAATGCGAAAACAATAAAGCGTCTTGGTAGAGCACCCCAATATGGCGTAAATGCGGGGGTGTGTTATCTATATTTTGATCATTTAGCCATACTTCGCCTTGTGCCCTAAAGTCTTTGGGCAAACAGCCTGTAAGCCAATTTAATAAGCTTGACTTGCCACTGCCCGATGGCCCCATAATGGTGAGTATTTCGCCGCCATTTACTTGCTCGTTTAAGCTTAGTAACAGCTCGCCTTGACGGTAAAGCTGACAATCTTTGATGTGTAATGATGACTGCATTAAATAGCCTTAATGGTTTTATAGTTAAGCGCGCGCTTTAAAAAAGTATTTAGGTAACACCCATGCCACACCAAAACCAATTAGCGGTAATGCCATTTGTAAAATGGCGTAAACTGCACTGGTGCGTCTGCTTGCGCCATTAGCAAGGGTTACGGCTTCGGTGGTAATGGTACTTATACGCCCGCCACTGGCTAAAAGTGTAGATAAATATTGGCCAAAACTAATCGCCAGTCCAAGCGCTATCGCGATTAAAATAGGGGCGAATAGTTGTGGCAATTTAACCTGTAAAAACACCTTGCAGGGACTTGCCCCCAAGCTTGCGGCAACGCGCGCTAATCGAGGGTCTAAACGCCTGTAACTATCGGCAATAGATAAAAAAACATACGGTAAAACAAATAAAACGTGCACAAATATCACATTAAAAAAGGCATGCTGGCTATTGAGCAGTTGTTGTAACCACACAATACCAAATAAAAACGCAATACTGGGCACTAATAAAGGAAGATAAATAATTAACTGTGTCCATTTCGACATGGGTTTCGTGTTTAACTGCTCGGCTTCTAAGCACAGCAATACCATAGTGATAGCAAACAGCGTACTTATTACCCCTATTATTAAGGTATTAAACAAGGGAGTATGTATTTGTGTAAATGCATGTTGAAAATGCAGAAATACCACGCTTGAGGGCACGGTATCCGGAAAACGCCAATAGCCCGCTATTGACCACATCACTAACCCAATTAGCGCAGCAACAATAAAAATTAAAATTAGACTCGTGAAAACATGAGTAAATGTGCAGATCAATTGATGTGCATACTGGCGGCGGCCATTAATAAGTGATTGCTTAAAAACTAGAGCAATGATTTTTTCAAGCAATAGCCACGTTAAGAGTAGTCCAACAGTGACCGCTAATTGTAACAGGGCACCCGCCGAGGCTTTTATTCGCAGGTTTAAATCTACATCGTTAAACCAGTGCATTATAGCAACGGCTAAAGTGGGAGGGGTATTTGGGCCAAGAATGAGTGGCATTTCAACGCTGGCGCTGGCATAAGCAAGTACTGCAAAAATAGGTAAACGTAACAGTGGGTATAAACTGGGTAGCACCACTTTAAAAAACGCCACCATAGGGTAATAACCTAAATTAACCGCAATTTGATGCTGCATTCGTAGCTTTTTGCCAAGTTCAGGCTGCGCTAAAATACCCAATGCAATGAGTAATAAAAAAGGCAGCTCTTTAAGTACAAGCCCAATAATAATGCTCCAGCCAAAAGCGTCATAAGGTAATGAGCCCTCAGGTGCTAATTGCCAGCCCGTTAACCAAGGCGAAAATAAGCGCGTAAATAATCCCGATGGCGCGATTAAAAAACTGACCGCAATTGCCGCTGCAGCGTGGGGAATAACCAGTATGGGACTCAATACGTATTCAATTCGTTTTAGCCATACACTATTAAAAAATGCAGCCAGCATAATAATCATGAGCGCAAACGCTATTAATGTACTAATTAGTCCAGTGCGTATGCTCAGGCCTATCATTTGTGAAAGCCCCGGTGTATCCCATAAAACATTAAACCCAGCCAAACTCATGTTGGTTTTATTCAAGGCAGGCGCCCAGCCAAAGGCAGGCAACATTACTCCCATTAGGCCGCCTAATACAGGTATTGTTAACAGTGCCAGCAAACAGTAAGGGGTTACTTTGACTAGGCGTGAGAATAAATCAGCTGAATGGAGTACCTTACTCATTGGCTTGTTCCATAACGGGTTTCCCAGCCAGTACTAATTGCCTCCACCCAGCTCGGATGTGGCTCACTGAGTGTACGTTTAACACTATTTAGAGGCAGTGCGCTAGGATGCGGCTGTACGGTTTTAAATAAGCCCTGCTGCTCTGCGCTTAAGCTGGTTTGAATTAATACCGTTTTGTCACCCCATATAGTAGTTTTTTGTTTATGCGCTTGCGCTGCGGGGCTTAATAAAAAGTCAGCCACTAATTGCGCACTTTGCTGGTGGCTTGCATTATAAGGAATAGCGACAAAGTGAGTGTTACTTAAGCTGCCATCGGCCATTGCATAACTTCTTATACTTTTTGGTAAATCATAGCGCTTTACCGCAGCCGGTACTTCTGGTGCCGAAAAAGTAAAGCCAATACTAAGCTCGGTATCGTCTATTAAGCGGCGCATTTGTACACCGCTTTGCATGAAGTATTCGCCATTGCGCCACAGATTAGGGTGCAATTTATTTAGAAACGTCCACAACGGATCAAGTACTTGGGCTGTGTTTTTATCATTAGCTGGTTGATATAGTTTTGCTTGTAGCATTGCATCGCTATGTTGGTGTAATACCACTAATGCATATTTTAAAAAGCTCATCCCTAAAAAGTCATGGGGTTTGGGGTAACTAAATCGGCCTGGGTTTGCTTTACTCCAGCTCAATAACTTATTAAGGGTTTGAGGAGGAGAGCTCGTTGCTAGCGTATCGTAATAAAAAGTCAGTGATGCCTGCCCCCAAGGGGCTTCCATTCCTTGAGTGGGTAAACCAAAATCAAACAACACGCTGGGATTGTTTTCTGGATTGGTGTAAATAAAATTAGGCAATTTATCAGCCCAGTCTTTTAGTAAAAGCCCGTGTTTACTCATAGCTGCAAAGTTAGCGCCATTGATCCAAATTAAATCGACACTGCCTTGAGTGTGATTATTTGCTGATTTTTCAGCGAGTACGCGGCTAACGGCCTCGCTGGTGTCGCTAAGCTTTACATGCACTAACTCAATGTTATATTTAGCTTTTACTTGCTCAGCCGCCCACTGAATATAGGCATTTATTTGCGCATCACCGCCCCAAGCATAAAAATATACGCTTTGGTCTTTACCTAACTTTTCAACTTGCTGCCAACGGCTTTGTAATTGTGTACTTGCTAGGCTTTTAAAACTAATAATAAGGCAAATACAAAACGCGACACAACATAAGCTGTATCGCGATAATGTTTGCCAAAATTTATTGGCGAGCATTTAAATCCCAGTTGTAGTCTAAAAACTTAACTTTCATGTTGTTATTTTTAAGTGCTTTTTGCTGAGCGGGTGTCAGCTTTAGTGCTTTAGGGTATTGCATAAAAAACTGCTGTAGCGTATTTGCGCCTTTAAAGCCTTGTTCAAAATCATCGCCGTACCACTTAAATATTGAAGACATAGTTAGCGTGTTATCTTGCGCTATATTTCGAGTCATGTCTGATAAAAAACGCATCGTTTGCTCTTGCAATTGGCTTTCTAAATCAGTGGCTGTGTAGGCTTCTTCACGTAGTGCTGGGCAGCCAATACTGGCGCAATTTACAGCAAAGTGAATACGTGGGTCGTTGTACTTACCACTGCCACGAATTAAATTATGTTCTATATCATCAAGGCTGCGAGTTTTATCAAGTAATGGCACAAACTCTTTGCTCCACGGTGAGCTAAAAAAACTGCCTAAATCTTTAATTGATTTAAGATCTGGGTATTTTGTTAATATCAGCTCAACAGTAAAGGCGTTATACGCGTTGATTAAAAACGCCAGCTGCTTAGGTTTTTCCCATGTATCAAACTCATTTTGCGTAACAGCCGATAACGAATCTAAATAAGCTTTAAGTTCGCTGCGCTTAGCTTTTATTGCTGAGTAATTAACCTCAGTGCTGTGACCATGATTAATAGCTACAACATGCTTGTTTAATAATGCATTCCAGCTGTCATGCATATTTTGAGCTTTGCTTGCAAACGATGTTGCAAGCAAAGCAGACCCTAATAATAGCGCTTTTAAAGGTGTTTTAAACATATTAGCCTCTGCGCCAGGCGTGGTATTTTTCCAGCAAGTTAAGTACCTTTTCAGGAGCATGAGCACGTTTCCATTCGCCCGCCACATATTTGTTACCTTCAGCCCATGTTGGGTAGCTGTGAATGGTGCCCAATATTTTATTAAGTCCTAAACCGTGTTTCATGGCTAATACAAACTCAGCAATTAAATCGCCAGCGTGTTCAGATACCACAGTGACACCGAGGATTTTGTCTTTACCTTTAGGGGTGATCACTTTAATAAAACCATTGTTAGCGCTTTCGGTAATGGCGCGATCTAGCTCTTCAAATTCAAAGCGGGTGATTTCATAGTCTATGCCTTTTTCAATCGCTTCTTGTTCATTTATGCCCATCCGTGCTACTTCAGGGTCAATAAATGTGGTCCACGGAATGACACGGTAATCCACTTTAAACTTTTTAAGATTACCAAATAAGCCATTTACAGCAGCATACCAACCTTGGTGAGCGGCTACGTGTGTAAACTGATACGGTCCTACAATATCGCCAGCGGCAAAAATATTAGGATAGAGTGTTTCAAGGTACTCATTTGTGACTACAGTGCGGCTCGTTTCAATACCTAGTTCTTCAAGGCCGTAACCTTTAAGACGAGCGGTTCGGCCAACAGCACATAGTAGCTCATCGTATTCAATATCGATTTCGTTGTCGTTATGTTTTACCACAATGAATTTTTTGCCATCGCGCTCTTCACAGCGCAGTGCCTGATGCGAGGTTAAAATGTTTACGCCGCTTTGCGTTAGCGCTTCGTGAGCAAATTTAGACACCTCTAAGTCTTCTTTGATCATAATGCGTTCAGCCATTTCAATTTGCGTAACGCTTGAGCCTAAACGGGCAAAACTTTGTGCAAGTTCGCTACCAATTGGACCACCGCCAAGTACAACAAGCTTTTTAGGGGCTTCTTCAAGCTCAGCAAATTTGCTCCATAACGTATCACTGGTTACATAGCCGGTTTCTTCAATACCCGGAAGTGGCGGTACAAATGGGCGTGCGCCAGTGGCAATAACAATAGTGCGGGCAGTGAGTGTTTGCGTGCCGCCATCATTTAAGTTAATTTCCACCGTCCACGGGTCGATAAGTTTGGCGTAGCCTTTAATTACTTCTACGCCTAAGTTTGTGTAGCGCTCAACACTGTCGTGTGGGGCTATATCGGCAATCACTTGCTGTACACGTGCCATTATTTTTTTAAACGAAAACTGCGGTGTCGTGCTTTGTAGCCCATATTTTTCAGCTTGGCGCATTTGCTGGGCTACTTTTGCACTTTTAATAATAGCTTTACTAGGTACACAGCCAGTGTTTAAGCAGTCGCCGCCCATTTCGCCGGCTTCAATTAGGGTTACTTTGGCTTTAACCGCTGCTGCAATATAGCTTGTCACTAAGCCGCCCGCGCCCGCACCAATAACAATCATGTTGCGGTCGAACTTTTTAGGTTTAGTGTAGTTTTTATAAACACGGCGCTTTTTTATTGCATTTATTAGGCTTTTTGCAATTAACGGGAATACCCCTAATAACGCAAACGATAAAATTAAATCCAGCGATAAAATGCCAGATAAGCTCTCTATTTGCGCAAGTTGCGTACCTGCGTTTACAAATACAAAGGTACCCGCCAGCATCCCGATTTGGCTTACCCAGTAAAAAGTCCATGACTTAATAGCAGTTAAACCCATTAATAAATTAATTAAAAAGAACGGAAAAACAGGCACTAAGCGCAGTGTAAATAAGTAAAATGCGCCTTCTTTTTCAACCCCAGTATCTATAGCGGCTAAGCGTTCAGGAAAGCGTTTTTTTATGGTATCGCGTAATAAATAACGTGACACTAAAAACGCCAACGTAGCACCAATGCTTGAGGCAAACGAGGCAACTAATAGCCCTTGAGCCAAACCAAATAAAGCACCTGCGGCTAGCGTTAAAATAGCTGCACCGGGCAGTGATAATGCAGTCACTAATATATAAAGTAAAAAGAACCCTCCGATCACCAAAAGCGGTGATTGAGCTTTGTACTGATCAAATTGCGCCATTGATCCTTTTAGCCCGTCGAGGGTAAGGAGCTGGTTTAGGTCATAAAAAAAGAATAAACCGACACCTATCGCCGCCAGTAATAACAAACTTAGTTTTTTTAACATGCTATCTCTCAAACGGTTTAAAAGTTATGGGTAAGCGTGAGCTTAGCGTTAATTGGTAATTCTGGGAACGCGAGTGTCGCGCCAAAATAGCCACCCTCAAATACAGGGCGCCAGTTTTGCTGATCGGTAATATTATTTACATCAAGCCTCAATTTAGTTGCTGAGGTAAACGCATAGCTGGTATTAACATTTAAGGTGTGCTGATCGCGAATGTATACGGTAGCCAAAAAATCCAATGGGTAGCTTTTAGTATACAGGGCAGAAAATCCAGCTTGCCACTGAGAAGTAATTGTATAGTTAGCGTTTAAGCTTAACGATTGCTCTGGGATCCCTTGTACTTGACGCTTTGAGGGAGCAAAAGCTGTGTAACTTGGTGCGCCAATGCTGTTACCCGCAATAATATCGGGACGCGAATTATCAAACGCATCGGCTATTTGAGCTGAGTCTTGGCCTGTCGCAGAGTTATCATAACGGGCATCAATGTAACTGTAGCCTGCGCTTACCCAGTAAGGGTAAGCGTCGTAAAATACTTGGCTTTCGAATCCGGTTGTACGAATACCAGTATTGCTACCATCGCGATTACGTAAGCTGCGGCGTTGGCTAAATACAGCAGCATCTGCATACCAGTCGCTTTGTGTTGGCGCATATTTCACGCCAAACTCGACTAAAGTATTTTCCGTAGCAAAATTTTGTCCGCTAATTGTATTGTCACCACCTAACGTATTACCGCCGGCCATGCTGTTAGAGGTGGCTTCGTTATAACTTGCTGCCGCATAAGTGGTTAAATCGTCATTAACTGAGTAATTAACGCTCAGCTGCGCTGATTGCAGTGTATCATTTATGCCATCACTAGCGGCTATTTGACCTTGAGGTGCAATCGGGTCGTGTGCTTCTACATCATAGTAATCAACACGATAGCCAGCACTGGTGCGTAAGCTGTCAGTCCATTGTGAGTCTTGTTGAATGGCAATGCCGGTTTGCCAAGAGCGTGAGTCTGTAGTGTCTGATAAATTAAAATCACCACTGCCATCATTATTAATATCGTACTGACCACCAGGGGACACATATACACCGGGGCGTAGCTCTACCAAACGTGCCTTTTGTGCATCAGTTAATGGAATGCGGCGGTTTGAAAGTGGGCCGGTTAAATCAATAGGTGTGTCGGCTTCAGTAGTAAATTGGCTGTAACCCAATACTTTATTATAACGAACATCAACGGCGAATAAGGTTTGCTGCTCATCGCTCCATTGATAGGTGAGTTCAGTGCGGTTTTGTGCGGTATCGGCGCCATCAATTATTTCAACAAAACTATTTTGTGCTATTTCTTCGCGCTGCAAATGTTGAAAGTAAGTAATGTTTTTAATCGACATTACATCAGACAGTGCGCGCTTATAAATACTGTGAACTAAATAAGTGGTTGCTTGATTGAGATTATCAGGATCGGTAAGCACACGGCTGGTGTCTATTTTGACTTGTCCTGTAGGCGATATAATAGAGCCTGCGCCAGGCACTGTGCTGCCATTCGCTTGTAACCCTTGACCAGTAATATAAAGATTATGATCGATAAGCGCTTGGGTAGGGCGGTTTATACCAGCGTTATCGGTAAATTCTGTTTGGTACAGTTCAAAGTTAATGTCCCAACTGCTTTTATCATCCGGTAAAATTTTTAATGCCGCAAACAAGCTATCACTTTGTGTGGCTGAATAGTCATAATAACTACCCTGATCAATATGCTCATAGCTAACACGTAAGCCAATTTTATCCTCAACAATCGGTGCGTTATAATCTACTTGGGCACTATACTTATCCCAACTGCCTGCAGACAACTTCACATTTCCTTTGCGCTGATCAGTTGACGCTGTTTTAGAGTGCAAGTTTACAAAGCCACCGTTACGTTGGCTTGAACCAAACAGCACAGGCGGTGCACCTTTAACTACGTCTATCTGTTCTATCGCATTAAACGACAACGGCACACCAAAACCATTATTACCCGCTTGGCGTCGAGTACCATCTTGAAATAACTCACCTAACTGGCCGCGGATCGTCGGTAAACTTGGTGCACCAAAACCACTTGCAGCGTATGTATTAGGGCTTACTGCCAGAACATCGTGCAATGTTGTTATGTTAAGTTGCTCAATTAACTCTTTAGAAATAGGGGTCACAGAGCGGGCTATGTCTTGCAAAGCCAGGTTGTCGCCAAAAGGACCGTTTACTGTGGTGTTTTTAATAGAGAGGTTTTTAGATTTAAGTGCTTGACCTGCCACCTCAATTCGCTCAATGGGGTCAGAGCTAGTTGTTTCATTAGCCTGAGCAGCTAAAGCTACATTTAATAGTGGGGCGAGGGTTAAAGCTAAATACGTGTATTTCAAATCGTGTTTCTCTATTGTTATATGTTGATGTACACAAAAGACCAAGACAGATAAAAATATCTTTCAATCAATTGCTAATATTTTTATTTTTTATCTTAGCGCTTAAATAATAGTGCCTTTAAATAACTCAACTTAAGATCAGTTTAGGTTTAATTTTAATTAATTGAAAATAAAAATACGTCTATACGGTCTTACTTGCCAATTAGTTTATTTATATCTTTTTTAAGGAAATTTTATGACAGATTCAATCAATACAGATGTACAAACTCGTTTGCAATGGTCGCTTTTATCGCTGCGCTTAGGGGTGTTTATTGTGATGGTAATGTGGACACTGGATAAATTTGTAAATCCGGGGCATAGCGCCCGTATCTTTGAACATTTTTATGGGATCAGTGGCTCTACCGATACTATTGCTTATATTTTAGGTGCACTGCAATTATTGCTAGTAATAGCATTTTTAGTCGGTTTTAAAAAACGTATTACTTACGGTGTTATTTTTATAATGCATGGACTATCAACGCTGTCTTCTTACAACCAGTATATTGATGGCTTTAATAATTTACTGTTTTTTGCAGCATGGCCGATGTGGGCTGCGTGTTTTGCGCTTTATTTATTACGCGATCAAGACGTAAAACTTACTGTTGAATAATAAGCAAAAAAAATGGTTATAAGCGTTAGCCTATAACCAATAAAGTACACAGGGAGTGTAGGAAGTTCTGTTGTGCACAGTAAGCGCTTAGCAAGCCATTTACTGTGTGTAACTAAAAGCACTTTTTGGCGCTTTCAATTAAATTAATACCAATCCGCAATATTACTTAATCATTTTGCGGGACTAAACCTGTCGCTACCTGCGTTAAAAAATCCTCATTTAGAACAACTAAATAGCGAATTCTTTGCCTTGCTATCAACACGTTTTTCCATCCTCAAAATAGATCACTTAAATAAGCGAATTGGTATAAGTTGCCATAACAAATACGTACAACAATAAAAGCAAAGCTAATGCCAATTCTTAACAATATGAATTTTATAGATATTTATATTTTTTTGGATTGTGGCTTTGCATAATGCAGGTAAATCTTTCTATATTGCAACGGTAAAAGTTACCTACTTTGCAATATGAAAAAGTGGCACTGTTTTAGAATCCGATTCGACTAAAAGCAGCGCTGATTTAAAAATCAGCGGCTACTTCAAATTCTAATCGTTCATGACTAATAGGATGGGTAAAAGCTAAATACTCGGCATGCAAATGTAGTCGATCTGATTTTTCACCGTAGTGGGTATCGCCCACAATAGGTGTATTTAACCCTAAGTGGTGGGCACAGTGAACACGCAATTGATGAGTACGTCCTGTTTTAGGATAAAGTTGTAAGCGGGTGGTATTATTTTTACGTTCCAGTACCTGCCATGTTGTTAATGACGGCTTCCCCGTTTTGTAACACACCATTTGCCGTGGTTTATCATCAAAATCAAGTACTAAAGGTAACTCTATGCTGCCACTCTCAGCAGCAATATTACCCGCCACTAAAGCAACATAACGTTTTTCTACACTACGCTCTATAAACTGTTTTTGCAGTGCTTTATGCACCCGTTTATTTAACGCAATCATTAACAGCCCTGAAGTCGACATGTCTAATCGGTGCACAATAAGTGGCCCCGAAGCGTGTGGGAACTGAGTTTTGATTCGCATATATACCGAATCGTCAATATTAATGCCTGGCACAGATAAAAACTCAGCAGGTTTATTTACCACCAACAAATCATCGTCTTGATAAACAATCGTTAGGTCTTTACCCTGTGCAGGGTTGATCAAGAGCGGGTTGTCTTCAACATTTAACCCCTCTAGCATATGCCCTAAAATAGGCTGGCATTTGCTATAGCACGATGGGTAATAATGTAAATGATGTCTTATTGCCGACTTAGGCGGTGCGCCCCACCAAAATTCGGCCATAGCCAGGGGCTTTAAATTATGTTTATAAGCATATTGTAATAACTTTGGCGCGGCACAATCTCCCGCGCCTGAAGGCGGTGTGTGTTCGGGCAGTTTGGCAAAAATGGCATTCAAATCGGTCACTTCGCCGTTTGCATTTAAAAACTGGTATTGAGCGAATAGCTTTTTTTGTAAATTTTTAGAGAGTACTTTACGGCGTTTTTTTAATCCGTTAATTTCATCATTTATTGTTAGTTGTGCCTGTTCAAGCGCTGCAATGCGTTTTTGCCACTGTTGCTTTAATGCTTGTAGTTGTTTTTTCTCAACAATACTCTGCCCAGCTAATTGGTTCTTCAGTTTTTCAAACTCATCATTATTGAGTTGCTTGCTGGCAACTTGTCGTTGCTGTTTTCGCTGTTTTCGAGTTACTTGCATCGCTTGCTGCTTGGCGATAAGTTGTTGCTCATAGTGTTGGCGAGCAGTCGTTAATTGTTGCTCAATTTGCTGATAATTATCACTGTTTTGCAAGGCTGTAATTTGCGCATTAATATCGTTAATCACTTGGCTTTGCTGACTAAATTCTGCATCGTCTATATGTTTAAGTGCCACATTTGGCGCAAAATGCAGTTGCTCATCAATCCCCGCTATTTGCCCCGAATAGGCGCTAATAAAGCCTAGCTGTTGCGCCTCATCTTGAACAACCAATACGCCAAACATTTTACCGGCATCAATATCATCTGTATCTAAAATAGCCTTATCTAGCTTTTTTAATTGTTGTTGTAATTGTTTTGCAGCGGCAACGGCCAGCGGATGAGGTTTATAATAAAAGGGAAACGTAAACTGCTCAGGCAGTGCAAGGTTATCTATATTTTCATTAAAAGTGGTAAAGCAGCTAGCAGGGTTTGACATGGCAATAGTGTGATTAGCAATTTTCAGAGTAATTAGTCAGAGTGTAACATAAGCTTTGCTGTGCCACTAAGCATGCCTGGCATTACAAACAAAAAGGCCAACATATTTATGTTGGCCTTTGGTATTAAGCTAATACTTATTTGTTAGCGTCTTTCACTGCTTTTAATTTAGCTGCATGGTCAATTTCAAATGCAGGCATGTCTTTTTTGCCTTCCATTAAGTAGTTGTCCATCCAACGCATTAAACGCAAGCTGTAATCGTACTGTGCCGCTACTTTACGGTTACCATGGCCTTCGCCTGGGTAGTAAACAAGGCGAACATCTTTACCTTGCACTTTCATGTAACGGTAAAGTTCCATAGATTGTGCAGGGTGAACGCGAGGATCGTCTTTACCATGCATAATAAGCAGTGGCGTTTCAGATTGACCCGCCCAGTAAATTGGGCTGCGCTCTAGGTACCATTGCCATTTATCCCATGGGTATGAACGCGCATGAACTAGGTTCATTTCGTTTGAAATATCAGTAGTACCAAATTTAGATAGCTGGTTAGTTACACCCACAAACATAACGCTGGCAGCAAAGTGCTCGGTTAGCTTTGTTGCGCCCCACGCTGATGCATAACCGCCGTAAGAGCCACCGGTAATACCCACGCGTTTAGTATCAACTAATCCCATATCAACAAGGTGATTTTTAAAATCAACTAGGTCGTCAAACTCTTTACCTGCGTAATCGTTTTGACCCAGTTTAGAGTAATCTACGCCTTTACCTGTTGAGCCACGGTAGTTAGGATAAAATACTGCGTAACCACGTGCAGCGCCCATTTGACCAGGACGCGAGTAGTTAGTTACCCAGCCGTTTTTATCATGACTTTCAGGGCCACCGTGTACCGACATAATTAGTGGGTAGCGTGTGCCTTTTTCATAATCGAGTGGGTAAACTAGAACACCATCAAGCTCTACACCGTCACGCGCTTTAAGGGTAATTGTTTCTTGTTTAGCAAAGCGTTTGTCGTTTAACCAGCTGTTTGAATCAGTTAAACGTTTTGCCTTGTTACTGCGCACAATAAAGACTTCGTTAGGGTGTTTTGCCGTGTTACCACGAAGTGCTAGGGTTTTATCTGAATCAGAAACACTTAGCTGAGAGGCAATAAATTTACCTTCTTTGACTAATTTTTTGTATTTATTAGAGCCGGTTTTAATGCTCGCAACAAAACTTTCTGTGCCAACATTGGCAATAAAGTTAAGTGTGTTACGTTTATGCGACCATTCAAAGTCAACAACGTGGCCCATAAAGTTAGGTAACCATTCAGTGATTTCGGCGGTTTTAGTATCGGCAATAAATAAGCGGCCAGTTGCAGGGTCGTGCTTATCTTCAGCACCTAAAATAGCAATGTATTTACCGTCATGCGAAAGCTCGGCATCGCCTAGCTTACCTTCAGTTTTAAACGATAAGGTAACTTTGTTGCTGGCAATATCAAACAGGTGCCACATCGATTTTGTGTATTTATCATCAATCAGTGCGGTAGGTTGAGTTTTAACCAGAAGCTTTTCACCATTCGCAGCCCAATTAACGTCACTCACGTAGCTATCAACATTGAGTGCGGTTGGAGTAAGTGGCTTGTCGGCTTTAGCTAAATCTACAATAAAAAGCTGCTTGTTTTTAAGGCCTTGCTCGTACACTTCTGCTTTAAAGCCAAGTTTTTTAAGTTCTTTTTCTGACTTATCAGCAGCAGGCATTGCTAAAATAGCGACTTGCTTGTTATCAGGGCTTAACTGATAGCTTGAAATAGATGTGTCTTTTAATGACATAACCGCTTGTGCTTGGCCGCCATCAACAGGTATTTGGTAAAGCGAAGTATATTTGTCGTCTTTTAATTTCGCTAAAAAGTAAATTGTTTTGCTGTCGTTTGACCATTGTAGGCTTTTAATATTAACTGAACCGGTAATAAAAGGGCGTTCAACACCTTTATCGTCAACAACGTAAAGCTCACTGTAATTACTACCATTTTCATCAACGTAAAGCGTGCGAGGTAACGAACGGGTAAATGCAACACTGTCGCCATCGGGGCTAACGGTTGTTTGTATTACCGATTTTACTTTTGGAATGTCTTCAACAGTAATTGCTGATTGCGCAAATGCAAGTGAGCTTGAAAGCCCAATTGCTATCGCTAAGCTAGTTTTTAGCATTGTTATTTCCTTTGCTTTATTAGATTTCAGCCATTATAGCAAGGTGTTCTTAATATACTAAAAAATGCGATTAATCCTCAAAAGAGGGGGTTTAATGAAGGCAATAATGCTATAGCGCGGTGTGAAACCGCGCTTAATGTTATAGACTCTTTTTAGGAGGAAGTGCCACGTTTGCAAAAATAAGCCCGGCCACGAGCGACATGAAAATTAAAAACGTTTGCTGACCAATATGATCTGCATAAACAAAGTCTTGGCCTTCAATTAGTGAGTTTAAACCAATATACGTTTTGCTCCCAGGCACTAATACAATTAATCCCTGCATAGCTACAATAGAGGCCGGAGCATTGGCAACACGGTTAAATAAGTTGCTAAATACACCGACTGAAAATGCACCAATAAAGGTGCCTAACGTGTAATTTAAATCTAAATATATAGCAGGCCCAATACTGGTGCCATAAGCTATAAAGCCTGAGGCAATAGACCAGATTGCATGTTTAAGCTTAGTTCTAAAAATAACGATTAAGCTACTACATAAAAGTAAAATAGCGAGCCATGCAGTCCACTTTGGTAACGGCTCTGGTTGAACGAAATCGGCTTGCCCAAAGACCGCAAAGCCAATAGCAAGACCAATAAAAGCCCCAAAATAAAGCTTAAACAGCAACATAAATGAGTCCATAACGCGAGCTGTGCCCGATACTAAATGTCTGGCTGCGAGTTCAGCAAGGCCAAGTGCAAGGGCTAAACCGGGTATAAACACAATAATGGCAGAAAGCACAATTAATCGAATGTTGATGTGTGCATCTAAATGAACGCTAATAGCACAAGCAAGAATAGCCGACACTATTGCCACTAATGGCTCAAGCATGTGAGCCACACGTTTCGAACGGGCCGACCACAATACAAATAAGTATACAATAAAGGTTAATAACCCAGACCACAGAACATCATTCCAACTGGTGCCCATAAGCATTGCAAATGCGCCGCCAGAGGTGGCAAAGGCAACGCCTGTCAGCACTCTGTTATAAGGATTTGGGGCATCAAAAATAATATCAAGTTGCTGATCAACCTCTTGCAACGTGAGCTCACCATTAAGCATTTTATTAACTAGGTCGTCGGTATCGGCAAGTGAACCTAAATCGTGATCGCCAGGGTCAACGCGGGCAACATGGGTATATTCATCTTCATGGCCATCGGTCCAAATAACAAAGGTAACCGACGTGGGCGACATAACAAACGATGATTTAAGATCTAAATAAGTCGCCACTTCCATTAAGTGGGCTTCTAAGCGATAGGCAGGTGTACCGTATTTATGGAGCATTTTGCCCAATTTAACGATAAATTTGCGTTTTTCAGTAAACGTTGCGGTTTTCAAATTTGTTTTGAACCAACTATTAAATAACTAAGCTAAAAATATAGGCAATAATGCTAAAATTGCCCAAGTTTATTTGCGGCGATTTTAAACACAAATCGCCGCCTGTCTAGTGATTTTTAATGTTATTTTTTATTTTTTTCTGCTATCCACTGCGACATATATTGTGTGCTGCGCATGGTATGGTGTTTGAGCATTTGACCCGTGAAATTTTTCATCCGGTGAGCATCTAAATTACTGCTTATTGAGTCGATTTTTTCAATTAATTGAGCACTTAACTGTACTTTGTCATACAGAGTATTAAGCAGAAGGCCGCCAGCGGCTTGTGCTTCACTAAATTTAGCCTCGTTGTTGTATAAAGAGACTGCGGCATCTGCAAAAGCTTGCACATCTGCTGTTACCACACCTGGCCACGGCAACGTGCTGTGCATACCTTCGCTGCCAATAGGCGTGGTGATGCTTGGGGTTTGCATGATCATGGCTTCTAAAAGTTTACCTTTAATACCTGCCCCAAAACGCAAAGGAGCTAAGCAAATACGCGCACTTTGCATTACCTCATACGCATCATCGGCCCAACCTTTAATTAAAAAGCCGGTTTTAGGATTATTAAGTGCGGTGGCTTTTGGCGGTGGGTAAGACCCATAAATATGCAATTCTGCCTGCGGTAGTTGTTTGCGGATAAGCGGCCAAATTTTTTGTAAATAGAGTACCGCATCCCAGTTTGGGGCATGTCTAAAATTACCAATGGTCATAAAGTGTTGGCGTTGTTGATACGATTTAGTTTGCTCAGGTAAGGCACTTAAATCAACCATAAAAGGTAAGTGATGCAACACGCTAGGCTCAACTTTAAACACTTCATTGAGTAGTTCCATCTCATAGCTTGAGATAATTAAGCTGAGATCACAGCGTAAAATAGCGGCTATTTCACGTTTAGCTATGTCTGATAGTAAATCGCTGTGGTTGAATTCGCGCTCACCTTTATGCGCCTCATGGCGTGCATTACGCAGGCATTGTAAATCTTCGGTGTCTAAAATCTTAAGTGCATTAGGACAATGCTTATCTACGCGCCAACCAAATTGCTCTTCCATCATAAAACGATCGAACATCACTAAATCGGGGTTGTAAGCTTTAACATAGTCATCAAAACTATCGCAGTTAAGAGCGATGCTTTGGCTAGTTATACCAAAGTCGGCAAGGTCAACCATGTGTTCGGTAGGCAGTGCGGGCGTGGCGAACTCAACATCCCAGTTTTGCGCCCTAAACGCATTTAGTAACGACATCATGTGCGTACCTGCAGCAGATGAATTGGGCTCTGGCCATACATAGCCAATTACCAGCACTTTTTTCATTGGCTAGATTCTCTAATTATTTGATGGAAAAACAGACTCAAACACAGTGGTATATTTTTAAAAGCTGTAACGGTATTTAAAAAGCAGAGTATGATTTCGAAAAACTAAAATGCTGCAAATTAATGGACATAAACAACCGATTTTAGCGTTGAGTAAATAGGCGTGTATTTTAGCGTATTCAGGCTACTTAAGTCATTACTTAGCTTAACACTTTATGAATGGTGCAAAACGTGTTTATATATCCGGTAATATTTAACAATAAAAAGGATGAAAACATGAATGCTTTTAGGCTGTTAATTGCCTTGGTAGGCTGCATTGTTTTATTGCCTGCAAGTTATGCAGAGCAAGGATATCAAACCCCTTCACCAGCGCTTGCTACACTCGTAGATGCTAAGTTAGCACCAACTAGTTCTTTATCAATTGATGGACAGTGGCTGGCTTTGTTTGAACGCAAGCGTGTTGTGTCGCTTGATGAGCTGGCAAAAGAAGAATTTAAGCTTGCGGGGATCAAGCTCAACCCAGCTAATTTTTCACGCTCACGGGTAAGTGCCAAATACAGTGCTTTAGAACTTAAGCATGTAGAAAGTGGCACTGTGGTTAACGTAAATAATTTGCCGCAGGGGATCATTCGCTCTCCTCGCTGGTCAGCAAATAGCGAGTATTTAGCGTTTATTGTTGAACAACCGGATAACGCACGGCTTTGGGTTTATAGCGTTAAAACCAAGCAAGCAAAGCAGTTAAATGAGTTTGCACTAAATTCAGTATTAACCGCTACACCTTATCAGTGGTTACCCGATAGCACAGCGATTGTGGCGAATTTAGCGGTTAACTTAGACAAACCCAGATTAACCAATGATACCCAAAGCACAGTACCGGTTATTCAACAAAGTAGCGGTGAAAAAGCCCCAGCGCGTACTTATCAAAACTTATTAACCAGCCCATTTGATGAAGCACAATTTAAATTTTATGGTCAAGGTCAATTAGCGTATATCACGCTTGATGGTAAAGCACAGCCAATTGGCCGTGCTGGCTTATTTAAATCGTTTTCAATTTCGCCTGATTCAACCAATATTTTAGTCGCGACCATCGACGAGCCATTTTCGTATCAAGTCCCTTACAGCCGTTTTGCAACTACATGGCAAATATGGGGAATGCGTGGATATGCATTAGTCGAGCTGGCAAAGCAACCCCTTGCCGACAACATTCCTCAAGGGTATGACAGTGTTCGCACTGGTCGTCGTGATTTTGAGTGGCGAGCCGATCAGGGCGCGGAGGTTATTTGGGCCGAAGCGCAAGATGGCGGCGATATGAAAACTGAGGTTGCGCATCATGATTACCTTTATAGTTTACGTGCACCGTTTAAACGCGACCCTAAATTATTTGCCAAAGTAGAGCGTCGTTTTGCAGGCATACAATGGGGTAATGACAACATTGCCATGCTAAGTGATTGGCGCTTTAGTGACCGACAAGTGCGCACTTATGTAATTCAACCACGTAATGCTGATAGTAACCGCGTGTTATTTTCAGAGCGAAGCTACAATGATGCCTATAAAGATCCAGGTAGTGCCATATATGAACGAAACGACTTAGGCACGCGTGTTATAAAAGTCGTAGGCGGACGTTACATTTACCTTCGTGGAAACGGTGCATCTGAGCAAGGAAATATTCCATTTTTAGATCAATATGATGTAAAAACAAATAGCACTAAGCGAGTATGGCAATCGGCTGCACCTTACTACGAGCGAGTGCGAGCTTTATTAGACGATGAAGGTAAGCGTATTATTACTATTCGTGAATCTAAAACGCAGCAGCCTAACTTTTTTATTCGCGATTTAGATAAAGATAGCTTAACGCAACTGACCCAATTTGAGCATCCGTATCCAGCATTTAAAGGGGTGACTAAAGAGCAATTACGTTATACCCGCGATGACGGTGTTGAGCTTTCAGGTACGCTTTATTTACCGCCAGGGTATGACAAAACACAAGGGCCTTTACCTGTTCTGATGTGGGCATATCCACTTGAATATAAAGATAAAGCGGTTGCTTCACAAGTACGCGAATCAGAATACGAATTTACCTACATAGGTTACTGGGGCCCAATGCCTTATTTAGCTAAAGGAATTGCGGTATTTGACGATCCTAAAATGCCGATTGTAGGTGTTGATGGTAGTGAGCCAAATGATCACTTTAGAAAACAGCTGGTTTCTAGCGCCAAAGCAGCGGTAGATGTACTGGTTGAAAAGGGTATTGCTGATAAAAATAATATCGCCATTGCAGGGCACTCTTACGGTGCATTCATGGTGGCTAACTTATTAGCGCATAGCGACTTATTTAAGGCTGGTATTGCCCGAAGTGGTGCGTATAACCGCACATTAACGCCGTTTGGTTTTCAAGGTGAAGAACGTGATTTTTGGCAAGCACAAAGTGTGTACGCAAACATGTCGCCGTTTTTCCATGCTGAGAAGATTAACGAACCTATGTTAATGATCCACGGTCAAGAAGATCCGAATTCGGGAACTTTCCCAATGCAAAGTGAACGTATGTATGCTGCACTTAAAGGCTTGGGTAAAGAAGCGCGTTTAGTGATGCTTCCTTACGAAGCTCATGGCTACCGTGCCCGTAAAAGCTTATTACATGTACTGTGGGAGCAAGAGCAGTGGCTTGATAAGTACTTGCTAAGTGATAACGAAGTAGACACTGAAACAACAGTAAATTAATTTGCTAAGAGTTTCGAGCTACGGGTCTCGGGCCTCGGGTTAAGCTCGTTGCCCTTAGCCCGAGTCTCGACGCTGTTACTTCTAATTTATCGGAAGCTATTTCACCTTTGGCTTTTTTCCTTTACCCTTTCATTCATAATTAACACCATTTTATTAACCTATTGCGAGCTTTAAATGATTGATGTAGCTGCACTTGCGGTATTTGTTCCTACGTTCTTTTTTGTGTCTATTACTCCGGGTATGTGCATGACACTGGCCATGACTTTAGGCATGAGTATAGGCGTGCGCCGAACTTTATGGATGATGATTGGCGAGCTATTAGGTGTTGCCAGTGTTGCGGTAGCCGCGGTGCTAGGTGTAGCCAATGTTATGCTTAATTACCCCAGTGCATTTGATATTTTAAAGTGGCTAGGTGGTGCTTATTTAATCTACATTGGCATTAATATGTGGCGTGCGAAAGGAAAAATGTCGGTTGATACGCATAACACAACAGCCGTGAGCCGATATTCATTATTTTCACAGGGGTTTGTAACCGCCATTGCCAATCCAAAGGGATGGGCGTTTATGATTTCCTTATTACCTCCTTTTATTAACGTACAATACAGTGTTGCGCCGCAATTAGGGGTGCTGGTGGCCATTATTTTACTCTCAGAGTTTATCTGTATGATGATTTACGCAACAGGTGGTAAAAGCCTGCGGTTATTTTTAACCAAAGGCAATAACATTAAGTGGATGAACCGTATTGCGGGAAGTTTAATGGTGCTAGTAGGAGTTTGGCTTGCAATTAGTTAACTATAAACAAGCCTTAAACTGAACTTAGGTTATTTAAATAGCTGAAAATGATGCGTTAAGTGCTTTAATTGCAGCTTTTGTTTTTGCTGCTAACGTGTCGCGTGCAGGCGTTAGAGCAAATACATCGTAATGGGGAAGCTGCCAATCAGTGCATATTTCTAAAAGTTCTCCTGTAGCTAAAAAATTACGTACTTCAGGCTCTGGCAAAATAGCATAGCCTAACTCATCGAGAACAAATTGAATCACAGTTTGCATATTATTAATGGCAATACGCGCTTTTGGTAGTGTTGTGCTTTCACCGCGGGTAAGGTGCGTAAGCGCCGGATCAACAGCTATATGTGCAATGCGGTTATGCGCTTTTAGGTCATCCAGTGTGATTTTTGGTTGCTGTACTAGTGCATGATTTTTATGAACACACAGTATTAATGGCCAACTAGCGAGCTGGCGTGCAATTAAGTTTGAGTCTTCGAGAGGGCCAATCGCCAACACCAAATCTATACCTGTTCTGATCATGTCAATCGGCTCGTCAGAAAGCGTTAAGTGCACATCTATATCACTAAATTGGTTAATTAAATGCTTTACAGGCTCGCTTAATAACCCACCACCAAAACCAACAGGGGCTGCTAGTTTTAGTTGCCCACTCGGACAATTTTGTAAATGCTGTAATTGTTCTGATGTAGCTGTTGCAACGGCAAGCATTTGTAAGCAACTTTGATAATACAGCTCACCGGCCTCGGTAAGCGTTAATTCCCGAGGGCTGCGATTAAATAAACTCAAACCTACATCTTGCTCTATTTGTTTTATTTGCTGACTAATTGCAGAGGTTGTCATTAAAAGGTCTGCGGCAGCTTTGCTCATACTTCCCGTTTGTACTGTGCGAACAAATATATTCAGGGTTTTAGTTAACTTATCACTCATACCGTTAAGCCTTACTTAAATTAGCTTTAATAAAAATAACGTTGTGAGAAAGGGAACTTCTCACTATTATCGCAAACGCTAATTATTATCATTTACAAGCTAAATGTCACGGAGAAATATCATGAACACGGTAAGTTGTAAGTTAAGGCCGGTAACTGCATTTATTTTAAGTACTTTTGCAATTGCTAACCCTGCTTTTGCTGATGAAAAAAAACAAGATATGGAAGTAATGGTTGTCACTGCTTCTGGTTACGAACAAATGCTCAAAGAGGCACCTGCAAGTATTAGTGTTATCGACAGAGCGCAGCTAGAAAAACGCTTTTATCGTGACTTAACCGACGCAATGGCTGATATCCCGGGTGTAATAGTGACTGGCGGAGGTGACAGAAAAGATATTAGCTTGCGTGGTATGGCAAGCCAATACACGCTTATTTTAATTGATGGGCAACGCCAAAGTTCAAGAGAAACACGACCAAATAGTGATGGCCCGGGGGTAGAAGGTGCTTGGACGCCGCCAATTTCAGCGATTGAACGTATTGAAGTAATACGTGGCCCTATGTCGTCGTTGTATGGCTCTGATGCTATTGGTGGTGTGATCAATATTATTACCCGTAAAGCGCCAGAGCAGTGGTATGGAGAACTGCGTTTAGACAGCACCATTCAAGAGCAAAGCCAGTCAGGTGATATAAACCAAGCCAGCTTTTTCACTTCTGGTGGCATTATTCCAGATCTCTTGGGCGTGCAATTATACGGTCAATTTTCAAAGCGAAATGAAGATGATTTTACTGCAGGATTTCGAGGCAAAGAACAAAGTAATGTAAAAGCTAAGTTCACATTAACACCTAATGATAGTCATGAATTAATGTTTGAACTTGGCTCGGCAAAACAAACATTAGATGAAACCCTCGGCAAAACAGTTGCCGAGCTTGCTCCAGGAGAAAACTGTGGTCGACGTGGCTGCCCTGAATCAGCAACTACTGAGTATGAGCAACAAACATACTCTATGTCACACAATGGTTTTTATGACTTTGGCTCGTCGCGTAGTTACATTAAATACGATAAGTTTGATAATAACTCACGTGAAATGTTTGTCGAAAATACCGACATTCAAACAACTTGGAGTTTACCGCTATTTAGTGAGCATAACTCTACGTTTGGTGCGACCTATTTAAAAGAGTCATTGGATGATTATACAAGTAATAAAATTAGCGACTTAACCCATGTAGAAAACGAACAATGGTCTGTTTTTGGTGAAAACGAATGGGCAGCAACGGATGACTTTAAGCTCACCGCAGGCCTGCGTTACGATCATGATGGCAATTTTGCCGGTCATTGGAGTCCACGTTTATACGGTGTTTATAGCGCATCTAAAGCGATCACCATCAAAGGCGGCATATCAACGGGTTTCCGTGCGCCAAATATTCGCCAATCTACTGCGCAGTGGGGCCAAGTGAGTCGTGGCGGTAATATTTATGGTAACCCTGACTTAAAGCCTGAGCAATCAGTGAACTATGAAATGGGTGTTTACTATGACTCTGGACGCGATTTAAGTATATCGACAACCGTTTTTTATAATGAATTTGATGACAAAATAACTCGTATAGCATGCCCATTAACGCAGTGCACAGATGGCCCAAATCAGTTTGGCTCCATGCCAACTACCTACATTAATGTGGATGAAGCCATAACCCAAGGTGTTGAGCTATCAGTAGATTACGATATTTCAACTGAAATTGATGTGAGTGCCAGTTATACCTATACCGACTCAGAGCAAAAAACCGGTGAATATAAGGGGAGCCCACTTAATCAGCTACCAAAACATAGTTTACAAACGTCTTTAAATTGGCGTCCAACAGATAAGTTAGGCGGATGGTTACGCGTGCAATATCGTGGTGAAGAAAGCCAGCCAACGACAGGGCCTTCACAAAGCAGTTTAATTGCTCCTGATTATACCATTGCCAATTTAGGTGCTAATTATCAGTTAAGTGACAGCGTTAAACTCGGTGCTGGAATTTACAACTTGCTTGATAAAGAGATCACAGAGCAAGAGTATGGTTATGTTGAAGATGGTCGCCGTTATTGGGCGTCTTTGGTGTGGCAGTTCTAAACACTTTTTAATAATACAAAGTAAACGAGTACGCTAAACCGTACTCGTTTTTTGGTTTTATCTCGGTTCTTGTTCAATAATGTTTAAAAAGCACAAAAGGCGGTTGGCTTTTTCTGTGTAGTCGCTTATTCTAGCTGCGTATTTAGTCATTAAATGTAACTTTAAAGTTTACTAATAATTTATAACTTTCTTCAATCCCCAAAGGTATGCCTCGTTTGAACCACATAGCAAAACAAAAAGCCAGCCCTGTATTTTTAGTAGGTGTCGTTTGAAAATACCTAAACGCTTACAGCCATTAGTTGATGATGGTTTTATTGATGAAGTGATCAGCCGTTTGATGAGCGGTAAAGAGGCCGATGTATTTGTAGTCGCCTGTGGCGATGACATTCGCTGCGCTAAAGTATACAAAGATGCCAGTAAGCGCAGTTTTAAAAAAGCTGCACAGTACCAAGAAGGACGAAAAGTGCGAGGCGGGCGCCAAGCCCGTGCTATGGGTAAGCGTTCAAGCTATGGCCGTCAATTAGAAGAAGAAATTTGGCAAAATGCCGAGGTTGACGCACTCTCGCGTTTATCTTCAGCAGGTGTTCGGGTACCGCAAACTTACGGCTGCATTGACGGTGTATTGCTAATGGAACTTGTAAGCGATGATGAAGGCGATGTTGCACCACAACTTGGCGCGGTTGATTTAACCGAGCAACAAGCCATTGAGCAACATACATTAATGATACACTACATCAAATTAATGCTGTGCGCTGGGATTATTCATGGTGATTTATCGGAGTTTAACGTACTTGTAGATAGCAATGGCCCAGTAATTATTGATTTACCCCAAGCGGTTAACGCCTCTGCTAATAATAGCGCAGAAGCCATGTTTGCCCGTGATGTAAATAACATGCGCCGCTATTATGGGCAATTTGCACCTGCGTTATTACACACGCAATACGCCAAAGAAATGTGGGCATTGTTTGCAGATGCTAACCTAACCCCGCACTCAAAACTCAGTGGCGAATTTGAAGACGACAGCGAAGCTGCAGATGTAGACTCAGTACTTGACGAAATTCAAGCCGCCTTTGATGAAGAGCAAGAACGTAAAGAACGCATTCGCGATGCTGATGAGCAATAACCCTTAATTTACGTGCTGAGTTTTTGACTATTAGATCAAAACTTAGCATATAGGTATGAGTCACATAAGGATGGGTTTAGCTCGTCACTGCAAAACCTAATTTAGTTCTATTAGTACTATCAACGGGATCCGACAGGTGTGTATTAAACTAAAGGAAGCTTGATACTAAACATTAATTAAATACCACTGAGCCTGCAAACACATATTCATTATCAATGTAATAGCTGATAAATTCTTCCTCATTAAAATCACATTTATAAAAAAAAGACGTTGTTACGGTCTTTTTATTATTTATGGTTATTTCGAATTCAGCCTGTGATGCTTTATTAAATAAAACACGACACTTAGTATTTAAGCCTAACGAATAAACTTTCCCATCAATTTCGATACTGTTGTTGCCTAAAGTAATTTCATTGGGAGTTGTTAATAAATGCAAAAAGTAATAGAGCCCTGTTAAATAGAAAAAAGGAGAAACAAACAAAGCAGCCTTTACCTTTACAGACTCAGAGTCATGTAAGTAATAGGTAGAGATCATGGATATTATTGAGAACAAAACAACCATAACAAAATTCGGAGAGAGCCAGTTTTTGGTAAATTTAAATATCATCTTCGATCGCAGAGGTAAGAGTTACGGTCGACTCAATAATTTAAGCTAACAGAAACTAAGGTTCTAAATTTGTAGCCTATCTTATTAAATTAACAATGGTATTTCTACATTTAAGCGCCTGAATAAAATATGCACTTCGTCCATTCACTTGTGTTTGCCTGCTAACCTCTTTGACCACGTTATTGTGATATCGTACAAAGCCCACCTTGTCATATTTTCGACAACTTTTTAAGCATAAACGAGAGAGTCCTGAATAACTAAAGTTGACACTTTTGCGAAGTTAGACAAAGAGCGAGAAGCTGTTAGTCAGAGTTTTTATGTGTGATGTGAAGTTTTACTCGCTTGACTATCAGCTTGTTGGCGGCTTTTTCAATCCATTCTTAAAAGTTTTTTTGTTGTTATTTTTGAGTAGTTACCGTTTAATAACATGATGTTTTTTTAAAGATAACTACTAGCGAACCTTCTTCTCTTTAGTAAAAGCTAATGTCGAACCACACATAAGGAAATAGGTATAAAATGGACACTACAATACGAAAAGCTGAATCAACCGATATCGCTGCAATAAAAATGCTGTGGCAGTTTTACCAATATCATCAGAGTATATTTGATTTAGAAGATGTTGGTTCAGATGGTTGCTATGATATTGATGAAGAATATTTAGAATGTGTAGTGCGTGGTGAGGAAGACTGCATTATTTATCTTGTACTCGTTTCTAACCAAATTGCTGGTTTTGCTACCGTAGAACCAACTGAGATCGTTGGCAAAGAAATACCTGAGTTGGCTGATATTTTTATTCTACCCAAATATCGAAAACAGGGCATTGCCAAATTTGTTATTCAAAACTTGATGCCTGTTGAAACAAATCAGTGGCATGTAGCAGTTCATTTAAACGATAGTTCAGCGTTGAAATTTTGGAATAGTTTGTTTGCTAAATTAAACGTTGTGCGTGTTGATAAAGTTGATCCTCCTGAAACAGAAGGCTACCACGAGTTTGTTATCACAAATAACTAGCAAGATTACAATGTCTTCTGCGCTTAAGTAAAATTTGGTAAAGAGCGAAAACCAGCCATTGAGATTGGCTAAATATCGTCGTTAATTGATTGGTTAAACTGCTCTTTGCGCATATATTCATGAAAATGAGCGCTGCGCGCATATTGGTTCATTTAACTTTACCTAAAAACTTTAGAAAACTTTGCGATAGTAATACCTTAGGTAATTTGTTAAAACTATATAATGTAGAAAAATGAGCGTAGCGTCGGAAGAAATATGCGCGATGAGCGCACTATTAAATTGTTAGCCATAAAGCAAAGAAAGGATTAATCATGCCTAATAAGAAAATCGAAGTTACTGAATATAATTATTGTGAGAGACTAGAAACATCCTACTTTAACAGTCCTGCTGAAAACGCTTCCGTCAATTGCACTAACCCTGAATGTAATAATCCTAATGTTTTGGTTAAATTTGATGTTGCACAATTTAGTTGCAGCGGTAAAGAAAAAATTGGTAGAAATTGTATGAGGTTATTCCAAGTACAATCAGTTGATTAGTGCGTTAATTCTGGCTAACAAGAACATCAAACGGAAAAATTACAGTTGGCTGTTTTTCGTTCCTCAAACATTATAGCCAACTATATTTTTCCGCTTATGTAAGCGTTAGTTTTCTTATGATGATTCGTTTTATATTTTTAAGTTTGTTTATGATTGCAGGGACAACTATGGCTTCAAATGAAATAGGAGCACCTGAAGGAGTTTCGGCTGAAGATTGGGAAGCCTATCTAAAGCACAAAAAGGATTGGGAAGCCATGCTTCAGCAAAGGTTTGAAAGTGAACTCAAAGCGAATCCTCCTTTACCTCCTTGGGAAAAATTCCCTGAATATGAACCTAGCAATATATTTTGGCGAATGGGAACAGGTGAAGAGTATCTAATCGATTATTTTGGCGTTTATTTAAAGTACGCAAGTAAAGACGATATTCAAGCATATAAATTGAAATACCCCGCTCCTAAAATTTGGGAAAATTGGTATAACGAAAACTAACAAGTTAATTAAACAGTGGACGCAAAACAGCAGGCTTGCGCTCATGCTTCGCTTAGTTTAGCCTGCTATTTTTCGCCGTTTATTAAGGCGTTATGTGCCAGAGAGGAATTTGAATAATGTGGGTTAGTGGAACAGCTAAAACAACACAAATTGGTTACATCAATTCGAATAATCAAAAAAATCATGGTACTCGTGGCTTAAAAGGCTCGGATCATAATTCCGTCTCATACAAGATGGAATGTTTGTCACCGGGTTGCGGTAATATTTATGGTGCGAACGGCACAGATATTTTCCAACGTAAATGCCCAAAGTGTCAGGGTGGAAAGCAAGGAATTGATTATTAATCTATTTTAAAGGTAATGGATAAAATGGAGTTTATAAATACGCTTAGTAACAACTCTGTCATCGTTGCATTTGTTGCTGGCGTGGCCGTGTTGATGTGTGTTTCACTTTTTAAGTGGATTAACCGTCGCTTTTGTAAGGCCCCGAGAGTTTTTAAAACTCTGGAAACTGGTTTAGAAAAACACAATTGCAAGTTTCTTCCTACAACCTATTTAGCCTCAAAAACGAATTACACCGTATCAGAAGTGGAATTACTGTGCACAATGCACCCTAAAATTATAAGAAATAAGAAGCAGTTAGAATCATGGTGTATCAAATAAGCGTGGCACATAACAAAAAAATTAAGTCACTCACTGCGTTCGCTGGGACGCATACACATGGGCTGCTTCGCATTATAGCCCACGTGTATGCGCCCCTTATTTAAAAGTTATGTGGCTTGAAGGAAAAGGACATTTTCTATGCAAAATAAACTTGCGCTGGCCTTAGGCAGTTTTTCAAAGTACCTAGCGGTTCAACTTTTCTTCTTCTCTTATGTACTGTCTATTCTTATTCAAGCTAGGGCCCCATCCCAAAAGATATACCTGACTGGAATGTTCTTTTATCTTTTGCCATTAGTGATGGCCATGGTATTTGTTCACTTTGGTTATACGTCTACCAAAAGTGACAAAATTAATAGATTGGAATTCTTCAAAGCTATCGGCGTTTTCATCTTTTATTGTTTTATCTGGTATGCTCTTTTTTAACACGCAACATAACAAAAAAATTAAGCACGCCCGCTGCGCGGGCTGGGACGCAAACACGCAGGGCGGCTGCGCCATTATGCCCTACGCGCCTGCGCCCTTATTTAAAAGTTAGTTTTCAAGGAAATTTATGGGGTCAATTTTGAGACTATTTTGTATTAGCTTAATCATGTTTGTATCTGGATGTGCAAGTATTTACGGAGTTACTGGTGCTGATGAAGGAAAAAAGGTTGATGATTCGTTTGAGTATCACGTAATACACCCAGGTTTAGATGTAACAATCATTGAACCATATAGTGAAAAATTAATTCCTATAGAAACTATTGGTAAAAGCTCTCCCTCGCCCTTAACCCATACGATAAAGTTCGGGACTTCCGAGAAGATACATATTTTAAAGATCGTTGGGAAGTATGAGAAGGACTTGTATCTTGATGATACATACTATGGTTCTATCTGGAATGGAGATGTACTTGTAAAAAATGGAATACTATTTATTAATGGTAGAATTGCTGACAAAATTGAAAACTAACAAACCAAGTCATCGGAAAACCACTCACTGGCTGCGCCAAAACGTTCGTATTTTGCGTTGCTTGGGATGTTATATTGCTTTGTAAGGTCAAGCGTTGAATAAAAAAGAAAGCAAGGGAAGTGGTATCTTATATGCGGTGTTCATTACCGTGTTGTTGTATTTCTTTTTTAAAATTACTTTGACCTTCTCAATAGTGTCAGGCAGAAATTTCACTTGTTTAAGCTCTATTTGGAGTAACTCCTATACTGTAATAACTCCTTTCTCTGCATTTTTTATTGTGGCAATATTTAGCTGTATTTGGTTTTTTTATTGCGGCATAAAGTACAAACAAAAAGTAGGTAAATCTGTATATTTACTGTTAGCTGTCGGAGCTGTGTTCTATTATTTTTGGTTCCAAGGTTTTTACGGTTTCTGGCAGCTAATGAGCTACGAGCAAAAGGAAATTACGTTACAAGAGTTTTTTGAAAAAACAGGTGGTACAGAAAGGTTAAAGTTGTATGGTAGTGGCGCTAATCAAAATGTATTGTGTAAATCGCAGTATAACAAAGTAAATTAAAAGTGCGGACAAAAAACAGTGGGCTTTGTTCGTACCTCACAAATTATAGCCCACTATTTTTAGCCGTTTATTTGCGGCGTTAGGTGATCGAATGGGATTGTTCAGCATATTCAAAAGGAAAAAACCAAAGCCTGACTTAGAGTTTGAAAATTATGCTCAGGAGGTAATGGCCGATTTTCAAAGAAATGATTTTCTTGGCAAAGCAGCTGAGGCCGGTCATAAGGCTAAGGCTGCGGTTAAAGAGATGCAATATGATAAGGCTTGGGGGTTTTATCAAGAACAAAAATCATTCTATATGCAGCACGCTAACCGATCAGGCTTTACGGCTAACCAAGTTCTAGCGCTTGACGCTAGCGTCCATGAAGATATGGCGAATATTTTAAGGCTTGAAAACAAGCACGAAGTTGCATTGGTTAATATCGTGTATTGGGTTTTAGCTGGAGTTGATAGGCCTATCAAGCGACATCAACAAAAGCTTAAAAGCTACTTCAATAGGTGCAAACTGAAAAATACTGAATTACCCGAGGCGGAGAGAATTATAGCCACTAATACAAAATTGCCAGAATTCACGCTTGCAAAGTCTATTGTCTCAGAATGGGTGTCTCGTGGGTAATCACCTAACAAATCAAGGCAGTATCGCCCTTCGGGCTGGACGCGCTAACGCGCGCCGCTGCTTGAGGCGTTAGCAGTATTAGTCTTATATGGAGTTTGTATCATGGATAAAGAGCAAAATAATAAAATTAAAGAGCCAAGTTTACTTGATCAATTATTACCTACTGAAATGGGGTTAATGCAATCTCTAGGTGAATCTAAAACGTTAATAATCATGTTGGTGGTTTTTCTAACATTATTTGGAGGGTTAGGTTTGTTTTTATTAAAAATGTCAGCCTAGAGGCTGGTAGCATAAACTGCTAACAAGTGACTATGGTGCTCAATGTCCTCTCATAGCACACAGGCATACTTCGGCAAAGAGCGATGAACGATCATTCAGGTGAGTCGTTTTTAACTTAGTAAGAATAAAAAGAACCCCTCCCTTTTTTACATAGCGAAATAACCTACATTAAGCATAAAATTTATAGCTGGTAATAACTTACACTATTTGTTATTAATATATGTTAATAAAATAAGGGCATTTTCACGCTGGAATGTGGAAAGTGTTAACTGATAAAGCGGTTGTATGTACAAGGAGTTATGGTGAAGAAATTCTTCAAATATCTAGGTTTTGGAATTTTAAGTGTTGTTATATTTTTCATTGGTATTGGAGTTGTTGCATCCATAAATACTGTTGATAAAGAGGCCGTCTTTGAGCCTTTTATTGTAAAAGCAATCCCTAAGTTAACAACGTGGGAAGTGACTCCTTTTAAAGAGCTAATGTCTGAACAAGGTTACACTAGTGCAACTTCAGAGCAATGGGAGTTGTACGTAAAAAAGGTTGCTAAATTAGGTGTATTTCAATCAGTCGGTAAAGCAGAGTTGCAAAATTGGAAAACGTTATCTCCAGTTGGTAGCTCAAGTGTGACATATGCTGTTTATCAGGTACCTGTAACCTTTGATACAGGATTAGCTCATATTCAATTAGGTTTGCAGTCATCTGACGGTAAAGTTGAAATAAATAGTATAAAGTTTTTATCTGATTTGTTAATGCAATAGTACATATAACAAGGCCATAAATTATTGAATGCATAATAGTTGGTCTTGTTTCGTGTTGCTGCACACCTTAGTAAACTTAACCACTAGTTGTTTATTTTACTGAGCATATTTTTAGGAGTAGCCTTTGAAGTACATAACTATATTTTTAGTTCTTTTACTGGTTGGTTGTAATAGTACTGATAAAACGGCAAATTCAAGTACTGTGTATACCAATACACAAACAGATTCACCTGCTAAATGGGTTGTGAAGATTGAACCAAAATATCCTGAAGATGTGGCTAAAAATAGCGTAGAGGGCTACTTAAAATTCAAAGCAATAGTGAATGAAGTTGGAGCGTTAGAAAGAGTTGAAGTAATTGAATCTGCCCCAAAAGGTGTATTTGAAAAGGAAGGTTTACGGGCTTTAAAGCTATGGAGATTTAAGCCTGCGTTATTAAGTGGTAGGCTGGTTAAGGTTGAGTACACTAACACTCTTGAGTGGCAGTTATAATGTCTCTAGATATGAGCATATCATGGAGATCTAAGCAACCTAAACAAAAACGATGTGATAGGTGTGAACTGTATTATTCTGAGTTTTTGGATAAATGTACGCATTGTTCCGATTTAAACGAAGCACAATTACTTATACTTAAGGCTAAACACCAAGAATCTCTTAAACACAATGCTAAGCTTGGTAAATACTTATTTATAGCTGCTGTAGTAATTGGTGTATTACTTTTTGTTAGTTTTTTATGGTAGCGTTGGGTTTTTCCTTAAGTGGAAGAGGGTAAGTTAACAGAGAAAAACCCCCAAATACATTCAACCTAAAAATTTATATCCATCCGGTAACTTTCAAATTAATCACACTGAACTACCCGCCCACGTAACATTTGTTGTTATTTCATTAAACCTATCACTCCTTCATTAACTAAATGGGTCTGCGCTTCATTGGTATAGGGTTTAAACTTTTTCCAGCGGCCTATGGCTTTGTTGTTAAGCGGTTGGCGCACTTGCATTTTGCTGGCGGTTGATACCGGTGCAGTGTTTAAATGAAAATCAAGGCACTGTGGTTGCCAGTCTAAGTCGCAATAGCTCACTAACTCTTTTATTTTTTGCTCTGGTGCGGCGATGAGCTCTTCGTATTTTACTAGTTTAATATTGCTGTGCAGGGCGCTAAAGTGCTGCATCAGTTTATAAAAGCGGCTGTAAAATTTAGCGGTGTCGAGTAAGTCTAAGGAGTACGCGTAGTAGGGGTTATTAATAGTAAATAGCTGACGATAGTTACCAATACAGGTGTCCATGGGGTCGCGAAGTAGGCAAATTATTTTGGCGTTTGGCAGGGCTTTGGTAATTAAATCAATATAAAAAAAGTTAAACGGTAGTTTATCAATAAAGTGTTTATGACTGCCGGTTACAACACGCGTTGCTTCAAGATAAGTGCTGCCAAGTTTTGCAAAATCAAGCTGGTAAGCTTGGCTTAAGGTGTCTATATCGAGTACTTGAGGCGTGTGCGTTTGGCTAAGTTTTTTTACACTTAGGCCAAAGTCTTGCAGCTCGCCCGCCGATTGTACGTCGCTGTGGCTTGATAAAATGCGTTCAACTAATGTGGTGCCAGAGCGCGGCATGCCTAATACAAAAATTGGCTCACTGCTTTGGTTGCCAGCTGTTTGTTGGTTTTTGTATTTATCACCGAGCTGTTTTATATGTGCAAATAAAGCCTCAGACGCTTGGTTATCAAACGCCTTATTAGCGAGTTTTGCTGCTTTACCTTGTTGTAACGCGGTAAAGGCTGCTGAAAACTCTCCTAAGTCTTGATATTCTTTTGCCAGCGCATGACCTATATGCAGTTTAGCGTCGGGATGATTGACCTGTTCGAATATATTTTTTAATCGCGCTATGTGGTTATTATGTTCGGTGACTTTAGTTAAATCGGCTAAGGCAAAATGACTTTGATGATGAATCGGGTTCAGTGCAATGGCATTTTCAAACGCTTGCTGTGCTTTATCAAACTGGCCTAAAAACTTAGCGCATACTCCATAGTTATAATAAAACTGCGGTTGGCTGCTGTTACTTGCCGCAGCTATATTTAACGCGCATGTAAAGTAGTCAGCAGCATGCTGATGTAAACCTGCTTGGGTGAGCGCGACGCCTAATGTATCGGCATCCAGTGCTTTACTAATATGTTTCAGCTTAACGCTAAGGGCAGTGTTTTTTGCTTTTTGTAAGTCGCCAGTAAGGGCGTAACACTTGGCAAGTTGCGCTGTATATTCAATAGACTGGGTAAAGCTTAATGCTTTTTCAATTAGCTTTATCGCTTTGTAAATTTGGCCAACCTGTAAATTAACCATAGCGAGCAAAAAGTAGCCATCAGCAAAGTCTGGCTTTTGTGTTACCAGTTCAACCAGTGCTTTATGCGCTTGCTGAATATTGCCTTGGTTTAAGTTGTTGATAGCGCTTTGGTGTAGTTGCTTTAAGTTTGGCTGCATGAATACTCTTATAAATAATGTACTTACAAAATAAAAAGGCTCAAATTAATTTGAGCCTCTTGATTGTACTTAAACTTATCGTTTAATTACATTTCAAACTTGTCGCTTAATTATATTTCAAACTGATAGTTAAATTTAATGCCAACAGTAAGCGGGCGATTAATAAAGTAACCATAGTTACGTTGTATGTCTGCGCCATTGGCTGTTGTAATATCCGCATCTGAACGACGAACAGAAGTAACCGCATATTTATTAAATAGGTTATCTACATATAAAGTAGTCGACCACGCATCGGCGGTTAATTTAGCTGAAATATTACTTAAGCTATAACCTGGGAGTGCTTCACCGTTGTCACGTAGGCCTACTTTTGAAATTACATCACTTTGTGCAGTTAAACCGTAGTTAATATCAAGGGTTTTATCATTTAAAACGTCTGTTTGGTAGTTAATACCCATAGAGAACTGATGCTCAGGTGAGCCCGGTAAACGGTCGCCATCTTTCGCGCCATTAGTGCCATCGGCATTAAATAAATACGGAGCGTCTGAGGTTAGTTCTGCTTTTGTATAGGCATAAGTTGCATAGGCAGTAAACGAGTCCGATAAAATTGCACGCGTGGCAATTTCAATCCCTTTCGCATTTGCGCTACCAGCATTTGATAAGTAAGGTAATTGGCCTACTGTTGTTGCACCGGCGATTTGTGCGTTATCCCAATCTACATTGAATAGCGCAGCATTAAAGTGAAGCTGGCTTCTCATCCAAGTACTTTTGAAGCCTAGCTCATAGTTGGTGGTTGTATCGGCATCGTATAGCATTTCATCAGGTGTACCACAGCCTGTTTGTTGGTCCTCAGGTAGAGGGGTTGGGCAAGGCACTAAGCCATTTGAGCCACCAATTCTAAAGCCTTCACTTATAGTTGCATACGCCATTACTGAATCTGTAAATTGGTATTTAGCATTAAATTTGAACAGATTACCGTTATCACCGGCTTCGTTCTCTTCAAAGTTAACTGAAATTGCATCAGGTGCTGCACCTTCATACAAGGTATTTGCTAATGGGAAGTCAAAGGCCGCTTTTGATTCTACGTCGTATTCGTAAAAACGCGCGCCAATAGTAATGTCGAGTTTATCGGTTACTTGGTAACCTACTTCACCAAAAAGTGCTGATTCAGTGACTTTGCTGCCAGTAATTTCTAAATACTCTAAAGAGTCAGGTCTAAGTTGTGCGCCACCAAAATTATCAACTGCGAACTGATCAAAGCCTGGCGTAAACTCTCTGCTTGATGCGTCGGTATCGGTTTTATTGTAAAAACCACCAACAATCCAGTTTAAATCGCTATCACTTTGTGAGACCAAACGTAGCTCTTGAGTGAAGGTATCGACTTCGTCTAATTCACGGGTAAATGCCGAAAACGAAGGAAACTCCTCGTAGCCATAGTCTAAACGAATTAAAAGGTCAGTTTGGTCGCGTTGACCATCGGCTTCAAAGTGTGAAATACCGGTAGCTGATACCAGTTCGGCAAAACCTAAGTCGGCTTTAAGTTCGAGGCTCAGTAATTGATCTTCTTTTTCCCGTGGCTCTTCAAAACGGTACGCTGACTCGTATTTGCCGATGCGATCATTTAAACCATTATTTCCGTTAAGGCTATTGTGATGAACAATTGAGCGGCCTTCGGTGTCTTGCTTTTGATAGAAGTAGTTTAATGTGCCTTCGAATGACTCGTTTGCCTTGTAACGCAATGAAATACGCCCAGTTGTGGTGGTTTCACCGTTGGCGTCTTTTACATTTTTAAGATTGCTGTTTACTGCATCAAGGTTTGTCCAATCAGGGTCGGTGATCGACACACCTGGTTCACGAACGGTGTAGGCGTAGTCTATAAACCCTGGGTCTTCATAAATATTTAAACTGGTACGTACCGCCAGTTTGTCTTCAATCAATGGTAAGTTGAAGATAAAACCGGCTTCGCCACCGACCGAATCACTTTCTTGAGTTTGAAAAACATCACCAAATACTTCACCTGATATGAAATCAAGCTCAGGCTCTTTAAGCATGTAGCGAATAGCGCCACCCAATGTGCCTGCGCCATACAATGTGCCTTGCGGTCCAATAAGTACTTCTACTCGTTCTACATCAACAAGGCGCATATCTACCGATACTGGAATTTCGTTAATGTAAGTGGCTACCGTGCCGCCATCTGATGAAGGGCCTGATGAATTTGTATTTAATCCACGAACTATAATAGGTGAGCCAGAGCGACCACCTTGATCAGTAATTGTTAAACCTGGCACCCAACGCGCTACATCGGCTAATTCGCTGATATTTTGGTCTTTCATTACATCGGCATCAAGCGCAGTAATGTTAAGAGGCGCAGCCTGAATAGAACCACTTCGACGTGTTGCTGTAACCTCAATAACTTCAAGCGATTTATTTTTTTCAATAATTTGCTCTTGTGCTGTTGCATTACCGCTAAATAATACACCGCTCAGTGCGCTTGATACAGCCAAGGTTAACAGGCTTGGTTTAAACATAAAAATTGATCCCAGTTAGATTTAGTACGTTAATAAATGAGCGCTAATAATATCAGGGAGTTTTGTTGATGGAAATAAAAATATGAATTTTAATTCACTTTTTTAGAATAAAAATTAAGTTGTGGTTTTTTGCTTAAATTTAAAGTTTAAATATAACAAGGTGTTTGTATAAATAATGCACACACAGGAGATGGTATATATTGTTTTAAGTGCAACAATGAATGGTGTGAAAGGAGAGATAAAACGTAGGCTTAATTATACTAAGAGGGAGTTGTAAAATAGGAGATGAGAAGTTGCGCCATGATAGTTCATGACGCAATTAAATTATTAAACTCTAAGCAGCAGGCTGCTTTTTACCATTAGACATGGAGCTACCTACCGAGGCAATAATCACCAGTAAAATAGCCAGCCACTGCCAAATGCTTAGCAGTTCACCTAAAATAACTAAGCCAGCGAGTGCTGCAATTGCAGGTTCTAGGCTCATTACAATACTAAAACCTTGTGGCGACATATTACGTAAAGTAATCATTTCAAGAGTATAAGGCAGGGCGCTTGAAAGCACGGCGATAGCAATGCCTAATGGAATAATATCCCAAGTAAATGCAGCACTTTGTGAAATGCCGCCATAAGGCACCAGCACAATGGCTGATATTGTCATGCCCATCGCAACCGTTGCGCCACCAGAGCTTTGGCTGCCTGTTTTTTTACCAAATAAAATATAGCCAGCCCAACAGGCACCCGCCGCAAGTGCGAGCACTACACCGACTGGATCAAGGCTGTCTTGACCTTTCATATCAGGTAAAAGTAATAATATACCGGCCACTGCACAGGCAACCCAAAATAAGTCACGTTTTCTGCGAGAAGAAAACAACGCGACAGCTAATGGGCCTGTAAATTCAAGCGCAACCCCAATACCTAATGGGATACGTTCTATCGCGTAATAAAATAGAATATTCATGCCGCCTAAACTTAATCCATAAATTAATATGGGTAAGCGTTGGCTTGCAACAGGGAAGTGTTTCCATGGTTTAAAAATCAAACACAAAATAGCGGCCGAAAACCCTAAACGTAAGGCTGTTGTGCCCTCAGGTCCAACAATAGGAAAAAGCTGTTTAGCCAGTGACGCGCCTGACTGAATCGTCATCATTGCTAGCAATATGCATAAAATAGCCAGTAATAGATCTTTGGTTGATTTTTGCATGGATGTCCTTAAAGATTGCGATGAATTTTGGCGGCATGTTACCTGCTTTTGATCTCAGAGGTAAGTCAAATTTTGTGATCTTTTTAAGCTTAATTCAAAATAGCAGTGTTTAGTAAAGTGCGCTCAAAGGCCAAGCGATAAAATACGCTTATCGCTTAGCCGATAGTTTTTGTTTTATTAAGAGGATAAATCTGCTGGGTAAACAACACCAAGTTGTGCGCGTGCGGTGTCAAGTACTTGCATTACATCGACAGAAAGCTGATGAGTATTAACGCTAGACTCCCCCTGATTTTGCTCAATGGTATTAATAAAATGGTTGAGTTCGTACTTCATAAAGTGCTCGTCAAATTCCGTGCTAATAAGCTCTTTTTGGCCATTGTTAGCAATAAACTCTATTTTTTTAAGCTGCGACACGGCTTCGATTCTAATTCGACCTAATTCCCCCTGAATTTCAGTGATATTTTCGCCTTGTGAAATTTTCGAATAGCTGATCACCGCTTGTCTGTCGGGATAATTTAAAAGCACATCGCCTGCACCATCCACACCACTTTCAAGTAATACGCCGCTGGCGTGCACAGAGCGTGGTGCTCCCCATAATGCAATAACGAGATAAAGTGGGTAAATACCCAAATCTAGTAAGGCACCATTTGCAAATTCAGGTAAAAAAGTATTAGGGCGCTCACCATTTTTATACTTGTCGTAACGTGATGAGTACTGACTAAATTGACCAATAAACTTACGTGGTGTGCCTATTTTTTTTAGGGCAGCTTGTAAGTGCGCAAAATTAGGTAAGTGCGTTGTCATCATCGCTTCCATGTAAAGGCGCTGATGCTGCTTTGCCGCAGTTAAAATAGCCGCAAGTTGCTTGCTATTAGCCGCTGAGGGCTTTTCGCCTAATACGTGTTTGCCCGCTTTTAAACACTGTATTGCATATGCACTGTGCAGGCTATTGGGCGCCGCTATATAGACTGCGTCTACTTGTTCATCTTGGCACACAGCATCAATAGAGGTAAAAATTTTAGCATCGGTATTTGTTGGATGATTAGCTAAAAAGCGCTCGCCGCTGCTTATTTGGCGAGAGCAAATACCGTATAAATTAAAATTGCTGAGAGTATTAGCCGCTGCCAATAACGTGTCGCTAATAAAATTAGTACCTACAATTACAAAATTCATGAATAGCCTTTGCTGTTTTTAAACAAGGGCGCAGTTTAACAATGTTTGGCTCTAAATGCGCGGGCAGAGCAATTAAACCAACGTTTAATGCTAGTACATAACGTAGCTTGCTCCTGATAACCTAAAAGCTCTGAAATTTGAGTCACCGACAATTGGTTTTGTAATAAATAGTGCTCACATAAGGCGCGGCGAGTGGCGTCTTTGAGCTTTACAAAACTGGTATCGTGCTTTTTAAGTTCTCGGTGCAAGGTGCGAGGGTGAATATTAAGCGCAGCGGCAATAGTATTATTAGCGCTTTGAAATATCGGCAGCATAATGCGAATAAGCGCGCTTACCTGATCGGGTAAAGATTGGCCATAAGCATTATTTTCAGCTAAAAAGTTAAGTGCTGCTTGGGTTTTATGTTGCTTAGTTATGTTAAGTGTTAAATCTAAGTCTTGTTTGGCAATTAATACACCGGCGCTATTTCTGTGAGTAATAACCTTACACCCAAAATGCTGGTGGTAGGTCTGCTTATTTGCGCCTAGGGTATGAGGTAAAAATACACTTTGTGGCTTACAGCGGCCATTACTCATATTTTTTAAGGTAGCTATGGCCAATGCAATGGTGAGCTCTATTACCTGGTTTATTGCCGGTAATGGCCTGAGATTTATAGCGAATGATAAAAACACGTGCTCATTATCATCAAGTGGGAGAGTGGTTAAATTAAGCGCTGGCGTATGCAAGTGTAAATATTTTATCACCCAATCTAACCCCTCAGCTAAGTTAGTGCCTGTTTGAGCGGCTATTGCAATATGGCCTAAAATATCAAAGCTTTGCAGACTTGCTAGTTTTAACCCAAAATTTGGACAATTTAGTGTATTCGCGCAATGCTCTAATAGCTGTGCATACGCGCGGTAAGTAAGGGTTTCTTGCTCTAGTTTATTAAAGTCCACACTAATGGCGCACTGCTGCATTATGGCTGAGAAATCCCCCCCAAGTTCTGCAATTAAATGGTCTATTCCTTGTAAAGAGGTGGCTCTAATTAAGCGGCTCATAAAATATACTTTTGCGTGAGGATGTCTAAAAATAACAAGTTTTTATTCGATGTTCCATGCAAACTGGTTTTTTAATTGGAGAATAAGTATGCATATCACTACATTTGATTACATTGTTGTTGGCGCAGGCAGTGCAGGCTGCGTTATCGCATCGCGATTATCTGAAAATAAAAATGTGAGTGTGTGCTTAATTGAAGCGGGCGGCAGTGATAAAGGTGCAATGGTTCAAATGCCTGCAGGGGTCGCTGCAAGCGTGCCTTATGGCATTAATAGCTGGCATTACAATACGGTACCTCAAAAAGAACTTAATAATCGCTGCGGATTTATGCCTCGTGGCAAAGTGCTTGGCGGTTCAAGTTCTATTAATGCCATGGTTTATATTCGAGGTAATAAGCACGATTATAATAGTTGGGCTGCACTGGGCAATGAGGGCTGGGATTATGAGAGTTTATTGCCTTATTTTATTAAAGCTGAAAATAATAAAACCTTTACTGAAAGTGATGTACACGGGGTTTATGGTCCTTTGCATGTGCAGGATTTAAGCCAGCCAAGCCCAGTAAATCAGCTGTTTTTAAACGCCTGCGAACAACAAGGTGTACCGCACAATGCCGATATAAACGCAGGGCAGCAAGTGGGAGCCAGGTTATCGCAAGTGACTCAATATCAAGGGGAGCGTTGTAGCGCGGCAAAAGCGTATATAACCCCTCATTTAAATCGAAAAAACCTAACTGTGCTTAGCAAAGTACACGTTAATAAAGTGCTTTTTTGCGATAAAACCGCAACCGGAGTCTCTGTTTCTATAAACAATAAGGCCGTTGTATTGCATGCAAAAAAAGAGGTGGTTTTAAGCGCTGGCGCAATTAACTCACCGCAAATTTTAATGCTATCGGGAGTTGGCCCTAAAGAGCAACTAAAGCAGCATAATATTGAAATAGTAAACGAGCTTTCTGGTGTTGGAGAGAACCTTCATGACCACTTAACCGTTGTGCCATTGTATAAAGCTAAATACAGTAAAGGCACATTTGGTATAAGTGCGGGTGGGGCGTTTAATATTGCAAAAGGATGCGTTGATTGGTTTGCCAAACGTGAAGGGCAGCTTACTAGTAATTTTGCAGAATCACATGCCTTTATAAAGCTATTTTCCGATTCAAAAGTACCCGACGTACAGCTTGAATTTGTAATTGGGCTGGTGGATGACCATAGCCGTAAACTGCACCTAGGCCATGGTTATAGTATTCACTGTAGTATTATGCAACCTAAAAGCCGTGGCACGATTCGATTAGCCGATGCCAACCCCTTGAGTGCACCACTTATTGATCCTAATTATTTAAGCCACCCCGATGATTTAAACGTGATGTTAGCGGGGCTTAAAAAAACACTGCAGATTATGCAAAGTGAAGCATTTGATGTAATTAGAGGTAATATGGTTTACCCGCTAGATATTAACAATAATGAGCAGCTTATTGAGTATATTAGGCAAACGGCTGAGACTGAATATCACCCTGTAGGCACTTGTAAAATGGGGCAAGATCCCATGGCGGTAGTGAATAGCCAACTACAAGTACATGGCGTGAAAAATTTGCGTGTGGTTGATGCTTCAATTATGCCGCATATAATTACCGGCAACACCAATGCTGGTGTGATAGCCATTGCAGAAAAAGCGGCTGATTTAATTAAGCAAGCAATTTAAGTTGTTTTATAAAACGCTGTTAACCATTGCTGCCAGTCTTGCTCTAGTTTGATCATTTGCAGGTGTTTTTTAGCAGCAAAATGCTTGCTTTTATCCTCGTCAGCTAAAAACGGCCCTACACGACATAGCGAGCAATAATTATCGGATAAGTAAGCAGGCAAAGTTAACAAGCTAGCTAGTTCAGGTAAGGGTTTTTCACTAAATACATAGGTAATGCCGCTGGTGTCTTTAACGTGTTTATCACGGTCAACATTACGAATTTTATAACCATTAAAGTGACTAATATCAAATGGCATTTGCCCCTGATATTGTGCGTTTAAATGGGTATTTAAACTGCCCTCAATATTCCATTCTCGATAAGGTTTAACATCTTTTGAAGTGATGAAACATAGCCCTGCACCTTGTGGATTTAAAGCAAACTCATTGGCGTATTTTATAAATTGATGCAGTAATGCGCGGTTAAGTACGTTCATGCTGGTATGGCGTGTATTGTGTTCAAATGCATCGCGACCAACAAACGCAGGAATAAGCGGAAATTGAAAAATAACCACATCAAAACTATGTAAATGCTGGCCGAGCGTTTGCCAACATTGTGGGTTGGTTACATCAAAGCTATTAAGTACTTCTACCTTTTGCGACTTTAAAGCATTGAGCGCATTGTCTGGGTACTTTTGCTCAATAGTTGATTGGTCGTCGTAAGTGGATGCCACTAACTTTTTTGGCTTAATATGACGATAAAGCGCATTTGAAAACGATAAATCGCCATCACCTACCGTAAGTATGTTCCAGTTTGGATTTAAATACATATTAGCGTGAAGATGTGTTTGGGTTTTCGGGCTCATCATTTTGCTGAGGTGCTTGATGCAACCTGTACATAGCTAAACGTGTTTTTAAACCCTCAATAGCAACCTGTTTTAAAATTAGGTTAAAGGTAATCAAAATAGCAAAAACAATGTGGATAGGACCATGGGTAAATCCTGCGTCAGGATCAAATATAGATAAGCCAAACAATACAAACAACACAACCATTAGTATTTCAATGAGTTGATTTGAATAAAAAGAAAGACGACCTTCGCTTTTATGATCTTTTTTTATGCTAATGGCACAAAAAAAAGGGATCACTTTTATTTTAAAAGCGGCGTTTTTTTCTACAAAATTCTCACCAAGGTCAGTAAGCTGTTGGCGCAATTGGTCTATCATGGGGTGTCCTCTCAATACAGTGCGCGGATGTTACCCTATTACAGACCAATGGTTAAGTAATGGCGTGTTATTTAGGGTAAATACTCATACCAATAATTAAGATATGACACACAAACACCACAGATGTAAGCACAAAGCGCATTTTTTGGTAATCTTTGTGATAACCCTGCCAATGAATCGACGCTTTTTCGAAAATCAGTACTAACCAAAAGCTCGCGCCTAACCAAGCAAGCATCCACTCAATCGGCAAAAATGATAAAAACGGTATAGGAATTACCGGCAGCACAGCTTTAATGGCATCGGCAAAGCTTTGTTGCCCTGCATGCCATAAATTACCTGCCATAAACGCTAAAATAGCGATGCTGTAAAAACTAAAAAACTCTAAATTAACACTGTTACTGCCAAACATAAGTGGCCAACCCACACAGCCTAAAAACGGCAGCAAGCCCAAATAGCCTAGTTGAATGTGATTAACAAATTTTTCCATGGGTAAGCGCCTTAATCGAGTAGGTATTTCAACACTGCTAGTGTAACAAGGATAGATAGAGTTATCTTATAAAATTTATACAATGATTAAACGACCATGTTATTTATGACGATCACTCATTTTAATTAAAATAGTGTTTTTGGAAGCGCTAAGTTAGTGATTATTCGATTATTACCTATACTGATTGTGGGAATCAGTAAATGGATGATTAGTATGGCTAACAATGTCACTCGACGTAAATTTTTAAGTACGCTAGCGGTCGGTGCTGCGACCTCTGCTGTCGCATTTAAAGCGCCGTATGTGTTTGCAAAAAAACCGGTTACGCTTAGAGTCATGGGAACGCATGTAACTTTACAAGAAGAGCTTAGAGTCCGCGCCATGCAAGAGCTCGGTATTAATATTGAATTTACCCCTATGGGGAGTGCGGCCGTTTTACAAAAAGCAGCAGCTGATCCCTCTTCATTTGATTTATATGAACAATGGTCTGACTCAATTAATATATTGTGGCAAGCCAATGCTATTCAACCAATTGAAGTAGAAAGACTAAAATATTGGCAGGAAATAAACCCACTAACCAAAACCGGTAAGTTAGTTCCCACAGCAAAATTGGGCGCAGGTGATGCGCCCAACAAAATTTTATATGTTCAACAAGATGGCTCACTTGGAAGCCAAGCAACTGATAAAATAAGTTTTATGCCTTATGTTCACAATGTGGATTCATTTGGCTATAACACTAATTTTATACCTAAGGGTGTGGCTTACGAGACTGAGTCATGGGGCTGGTTGCTTGAAGAGAGTAACAAAGGTCATGTAGGTTTGGTGAATGCCCCCACCATAGGTATTTTCGATGCCGCATTGGCAGCCCAGGCTCAAGGGCTGATGACATTTAATAATATTGCCAATATGAGTGTTGCAGAAATAGACAAACTGTTTGCAATTTTAATTAATAAAAAGCAAGCAGGGCATTTTTCTGGGTTTTGGACATCGGTGCCACAATCTGTTGAGTTTATGCTTAAAAAGCGCGTGCATATTCAAAGCATATTTTCACCGGGGGTGACTGCATGTAGAGCCCAAGGTTTACCCGTTGTTAATGCATCTCCTAAAGAAGGGTATCGAGCATGGCATGGGGTAATGTGTCTCTCTGCTAATACGGTAGGGCACGTAAAAGACGCCGCTTATGAATATATGAACTGGTGGTTATCGGGCTGGCCTGGTGCATTTATTTCAAAGCAAGGTTATTACATTTCTAATCCAGAACGTAGTAAAGAAATAATTACCACCCCCGAATGGGATTATTGGTACGATGGCAAAGAAGCGACTCAACCACTAGCGGGTACCGATGGCAAAAATATAATTATGCCAGGGCAAATTCGCGATGGCGGCAGCTATGAAAAGCGCTTTTCTAATATTGCGGTGTGGAATACAGTGATGGATAACTACGATTACAGTTTAGATAAATGGTTTGAACTACTAAACGCATAAGGGAATTGAATGCTGAAACAGTTAATTGGTTCTTTATCTATTAAAGTATTATCTTCGTTGGCTATTTTTATTTTAATACAAATAATAGTTTACGTTGTTATTAATGAGCGAACCGACAAAATAGAGCAAGCCAGTAAAAATGTATTGAATATTAATGGGCTGTCAGTTGTTGTATTTGAAATTAACAAAGATATTTTACAGATTCAACGAGATATTTCGGTTTATGGTGTGTCGGGTAGCGAGGTTATTTTTGATAAAATAAAAAGCACTCAGCAAAGTATTCAAGCGCGGTTAATTGAAGCACAACAGCGAATTCAGCAACACAAGATTAAAAACTCATTAAACGCCATGCAATCATTGGTTTTAAATTATGGCAAAAGTATCGATAGTCTTAAAAAACGATATGATGAAAAGTCTAAAATTATTGAGCAACAGTTACCAAATACCTACGAATTAGCATTAACTACCTTAGCAAGCAGGGATCGAGAAACGGCCAAGCTGGGCAAGGATTTATTATTGTTTCAGCTAAAGGATCATTGGCATCATCTGTATCGCAATTCAATCCTGTTTTTAACTCAACGCGATTACGCCAAACGTAGTCAAGTAAAACAGCGGCTACAATTAATTAAACAATTAACCAACAGTGGCGCTACAAACAAAATGATTGGCCACAACAAGGTCGAGCAACTAAATAGTTTAACAACTAAATTCGAGTCTTTATTTGCTCAGGCCATTCAAGCTAATAGAAACTATTTAACCTTAAGTAATATTGTTATTGCCGGTGATTCGGTCGAGTTTTCAGCACTTGCCAAAAAATTGCAAGAAGATGCATTGTTGTTGCTTAGTGATATTTCGAAAACCAGTCAAGAGAGCATTGATGCTGCGCAAACTGTTATTCAAGTGTCGTTATTTTTGTCTGTTACCTTGTTTATTCTTTTCGCTTTATTTTTTCACTTTCATATTATTAAAGCGATTAACAGGCTCACATTTAGTTTTAGATCATTTCTAAATGGTGATTTCTCAGCAAACATAGCTGATATTAACCGTGAAGACGAAATAGGGTTTTTAGCCCAAGCAGCAAATAAATTTAGAGTGCTAAACGAGCGCCTAGTTGAAGCAAAAAAAGCGGCAGAAGAAACATCCCGAATCAAATCTGAGTTTTTAGCTAATATGAGCCATGAAATACGCACTCCCATGAACGGTATTTTAGGCATGGTACAGCTAGTGAGTAATACAGAGCTTGATGCTAAACAAAAACGCATGATTGAGGTTATTAGCTCTTCAGGTAACAGTTTATTGGTTATTCTTAATGACATTCTTGATTTAAGTAAGCTTGATGCCGATAAAATGCTACTAGAAAATAGAGAGTTTAAATTAAGTGCTTTATTGTATGAGCTGGAACAAATTTTTAAATCGCAAGCCGACCATAAAAATATAGAGTTTAAAATAGTAAAAGAAAAAGTAGATTCTGTTGATTTGGTACAAGGCGACGAAACCCGTTTAAAACAAGTACTAATGAATTTATTGGGGAATGCATTTAAATTTACAGAGTGTGGAACAGTAACATTATCTGTTGCTCTAAAAGAGAAAAATAGCAATGAAGTGATGTTACTATTTAGCGTTATCGATAGTGGTATAGGTATTTCACAACATAGTATAAAAACGTTATTTGATGCTTTTACACAAGCTGACACTTCAACAACACGTCGTTTTGGTGGTACAGGGCTTGGATTAACTATCTCTAGTAAAATATTAAACTTAATGGGCAGTAATTTACAAGTAGAAAGTGAATTGGATAAGGGTTCGACATTTTACTTTCAGTTAAGGCTTAATATTCCCATTGCAAATAAAAGCGTAAAACAACAAGCACAATTACCCGATGTAAATATTAAAAATAAAGATGTGCAGGTATTAATTGCCGAAGATAATCCGGTAAATCAAATCGTGCTAGAAAGCTTTTTAAAAGCAATGGGTATTAAACATATTATCGTGGCAGATAATGGTGAAATAGCGCTTGAACTATGTACTAAACAACAATTTGATTTAATTATGATGGATATCCAAATGCCGGTAATGGGCGGGCTTTTGGCAACTAAATATATTAGGGAACTAGCCAATTACCACGATGTGCCGATTATTGCCGTTACTGCAAACATCACTGAGAAAGACGAGCCTGAGTACGTGACAGCGGGTATAACTAACACTATAAACAAGCCTATAGAATTCAATAGTTTAAAAGTTATAATTGACCAGTATAGCGAGTAAGAATAAACATCCTATGTGCTTTTATATTTTTTGGTAGTATTGGTTAGCAATACACTCAAAAGTTAAAAGCGCCTTTAGGCGTTTTTAACTTTAATTAGCAATACATATTTTCAGTGGTTTATTCATTATCACCACCAAAATGCTAACTACTGGGTTGTATCTCTAAGTAGCTGTTAATGGTTGATTCGAGTTTTTTGTAGCTAGTTTGAATGAGCTCTAATTTATTCTTCATACTGCCCATGGCATTTTCACTGGCCATTACTTCTAATTCATCAAATAATTTATGCAAGTTAGCCGCACCTACATCACCTGATGAGCCTTTCAAGCCATGACTTAATTTTGATATTTGCGATAAATTATTGTTATTTATTGCATCCTCAAGTTCTTCTAGCTTCATTGGTGTACTCTGAAGGTATAATTCACATACTTTTATAAGAAGCTCTTCATTATTTAATAACCGAGATAGCGCGTTATCTTTATCCCAATCAGGTAAACTTTGACTATCCAAAGTATCAGAAATTGGTTTATTAATTTCGTTAAGCTGATTATTTTCCAATGGAGCTTCTTTTATAAAAGTTGAAGACAACCACTTTGTAGCCGTTGCAACTAATACCTCTGCAGAGATTGGTTTAGTGATGTAATCACTCATTCCTGCATCTAGGCATTTTTGTCTTTCACCCATCATTGCATTAGCAGTCATAGCGACTATGGGAATATCAATATTTTGAGGCGCTGCTTCACCAGCTCTTATTTGTTTTGCTGCATCATAACCATTTAATATAGGCATTTGGCAGTCCATAAATACACAGTGGTATTGATGATTATTGGCCACCGAGTTAACAAGTTTTTCTACTGCTTGTTGGCCATTTGACGCGGTATCTATCTCTAAAGATAAACATGACAATATACCCGCGGCTACTTCTATATTTATTTCGTTATCATCAACGATAAGAACATGTGCCCCTTTAAAGTCAGAGTTATCAGTTTTAACTGAGTCTGATTCACGGCGTTTGTTAATATTAATATTACTGCTACCAGCACTTATTTTATCTTCAAGGCTGCGTTCATCGGCGACTGTTTTTAAAAACTCTGAAATAAGTATTGGTTTAGAAAGTAAGCTGGCTTGCACGTGTCTTGTCTTAATTTGAGGATAACCGCGATTTGCTAATAAAATAACTTTAATTACATGATGATTAGCAATAGTTGGCCACATTTCATCTAAACGTTTTAACAATGTGTCGTCTTGTTCAATAAGTATAAAGTCAGGTAAAGACACGTTTTTTATATCATCTGAAACAAGAGATTGTTGTAATTGTTCAGCTGAAAAACTATTTCCAGAAAAAGCAGCTATTAAATTATTTATGCTGTCGGCTAACTCGTTATTTTTAGTCACAATAGCGAAGCTTTTGTTTTTTAATCGTGGGGCAAAACTATAATGAGTTGTATCATCATTGCTCAGTGTTAGTTTTATGTGAAAACTACTACCTAGAGACTTTTCTGACTCAAAGCTAATTTCTCCTCCCAGCAGGCTGCAAAGCTGTCTGCATATAGAAAGCCCCAGCCCTGTTCCACCAAATTTAGATGCCACGCTTTTATCTTCTTGGGAAAAGGCGGTAAATAATTTGTTCTGGTTTTCTTGTGCAATGCCCACACCGCTATCGGTAACTTTTACGTGAACGGTCACAGTATCATTGCTTGTTTGCTCGCAATAAGCGGTGACCTTTATAAACCCAGTTTCAGTAAATTTAATCGCATTATTTACTAAGTTAGTCAGAATTTGTGAAAAACGATGGGGGTCAGTTGTAATCGTTTTACATTTTAAATTCACAACATCTAAAACAAATTCGAGGCCTTTCTCCTGAGCTTTAACAGCCATACTGCCACAAACACTTTCGATTAATTTTATTAAATTAAACTCTTTAAAGTTCAACTCAAGTTTACCTGCTTCTATTTTAGATAAATCCAAAATATCATTTATTAATACAGATAAAGCACTCACACTCACTTCGGTCATTTCTAAATAGTTTTTTTGTGTTTCACTCAATGGCTCTTTTTTTATTAAGTTTAAAGTACCCACTATGCCATTAAGTGGAGTACGCATTTCATGGCTTATATTAGAAATAAACGCGCTTTTTACTTCACTGGCTTGTTTGAGCTCTTTAGTGCGAATGGCTACTTTATTTTCAAGCTCATGATTTACTTTTATTATTTCATTCTCAATGGTGCGCTCTTTGGTTACATCTCTGGCTATTATTGCAATACCAATAAACATTCCAAATTGATCGATAATGGCTGATAAAGAGAGTGAAAAGTAGCGTTTAGTAGAGCCGTTACTGATACTAGCGTCTTGCTTAAATTGACGAGTACCATCAGTGAACTTTTCAATTATCTCGTTAAAATTTAGCTGATCTATTATTTTTAAATCATTAATTGGTTTTCCAATTGCTTCTAACTCTCCAAGCTTAAACATCAGAGTTGCGGCATTATTCCAACTAGATACAATACCGTTATTGGTAATGCCAATTACCGCATCAGATGAGCCGGTTATAATTGCCTCAGATTGTGCGCGCGCATTTGCAAGCTCTTGGCTTTTGCGAAGACTACGATTGAAAAATGCGAGAATGATAGTTAATAAAATAACCAAAATAAGCAAAAAGGTGTAGAGCTTTGTTCTGCGTTCCATTTCAATATTTTTTATATACTCAACAGGCGCTAAAACGTGGCTAGATAAAAAGTTTTGTTTTTCACCCAGCGCTAAAGTGATTTGTTTTCTTGCAGTGTAATAACTTGTTTGCGCAATGCTTTTTGGTTTTATAAGCGACAATGAGCTATTAGCAACGGGGTTGAAAGTGTAATTATTATTGATGCTAATATCACTACCTAGGTCTTTACCAAAGGTGAAGTTTTTATTTGGATGCAATAAAAAATAGCCGTTACTGTCAGTTAAAGCGATTTCAAATGGTGAATTAATACTGTTGCTAATAATGCTTATTAAGTTATTAGCATTAACGTTAATTATGATAAAGCCAAATCTATTTTGATTTTCATCAAAAATTGGCATAGACAGCCTCAACATCGGGCGATAAGGAAACTCTATTTTACCGTACTCTCTATTCAACGAAATTTCAGACAGATACATTTCGCCATCAGAGAGTTTACTGCTGGCCGTAAAGTACTCTTGCGCTCCTTTATTTTGGAGCTTATTTAAATCTATAACCTCTACTGCACCCTGAACGCGATCAACCCTTACCAGTTCTTGTCCTTTTTTGTTGGTACTGATGATTCTTAGCTGCTCGTAATCGGGGTTATTTTTTAAAAACGCTGCAAATATAATTTCAAGCCTTGTTTTCCATTGAGCATAGGTGGTGTTCTCTAGTGGGTCTACACCTTTGTTATTTGATGCCCTGGCTAAACCTTTGATTGGAGGGGTTGCGTGTAAAAAACGAATATCTCGACGGTAGTTTTCAATAACCTCTTGTGTTTGTGAATTAATAGATTGGTTTTTGTCTATTATTTCTAGTTCTACAGAGCCAAGTACTGAGCGCGATAAACTTGCTTCATTAATAATAATGGCTACAACAATTAAGGTAATTATGGCGGATAAAGAAATAGGGAATAAAAGGGTGTAATTACTTACCTGACGAATTATCCTTTTCTTAAGATTTATTGGCATCCACTACTCCAATTAAAGACCAGCCATTATTTAGCTACCATAAACTTAGAGAGCTATAGGTAATTTATCAAGTTTTACTTTTAATAAAGAGTTTTGTTTTGTATTCATTTATCTCAAATTTAGAACTCTACAAACCCTTTTTGATTGACGCTAATAATATAATGCTTAAGTATATATTTTAGGTAATTGGTGGAGGTTTGGGTTAACTAAGCTAGGCTTTATGTGCATTTGTTTAATTTTTTATGGGAAGTGATTGTGTTAACCACTGTAGATCAAAGCTTTGCGCATCGAGTACTTATTGTTGATGATGAACCCACTAGTTTAATGATTTTAGAGGGAGCTTTATCAGATATTGCAGAAGTTATATGTAGCGATACTGGTTTTGGCGCCATTGAAAAAGCACAGCAGTTCTTACCAGAAATTATTTTATTAGATATTGAATTACCTGATATTAGCGGGTTAGAAGTGTGTAAACGCTTAAAAAACGATCCCAAAACTAGTGGTGTAACAGTAATATTTATTACCTCCCATAATGAGAGTAAGTTTGAGCATTTGTCTTTAGAGTTGGGTGGGATTGACTATATACAAAAGCCCGTTGATCTTAAGGTATGCCGCTTGCGCGTTGGCAATCATCTAAAACTAAAAACACAAGAGCAACAACTAAAACATTCACAGCGTTTACTTGCTATTGAATCAGAAAGATTGCGCGTAACGCTCAACTCGATTGGCGACGCAGTTATAGCAACAGACAAAGACGAAAAAATAACGTTTATGAACCCGATTGCAGAGATGATGACCGGTTGGGTAATGCATGAAGCAGTTGGTAATCATATTTCAGAGGTTATGCAACTACGGGATGCAACCACAAAGCACAAAAGCCTTAATCCAATTTCTATTGCTTTAAAAGAGCAGCGAAGAGTAGCTATGGCGCTTAATTGCCAATTAACGAGCTTAAATGGCAGAATTCATCGGGTTGAGGATTCTGCTTCCCCCATCAGAGATGAAAAGGGGAATATTATTGGCGCGATTATAGTTTTTCATGATGTGAGCGAGTCGATTGCGATGGCTGTTAAGATGAGCCATTTAGCAAACCATGACCAATTAACCGATTTACCCAATCGAATTTTATTACATGATCGCGTTGCGCATGCTTGTCAGGTATCTGTGCGTAATGGTTTTTTAGTGGCGTTAATGTTAATTGATATTGATCATTTTAAATATTTAAATGATACAGAGGGACACCATGTTGGCGACCAAATCATAAAACTGGTTGCTAAACGACTTGAATCTATTGTTGATTTAAATACGACCTTGGCCCGTGTTGGCGGGGATGAATTTGTATTGTTGCTCCCAGATATTAAATCGCCGTGTCATGTTGATGCTGTTGCATCTGATATTTTGTATGCAATGCATCAACCTTTTCGTGTTGATGGAAGAGAGTTTAATTTAACTATAAGCGTGGGAATTAGTATTAATCCAACGGATTCTGATTCTGCCGAATTAATGATGTCGCATGCTGATGCAGCAATGTATAAAGCCAAAGAGCACGGTAGAGATAGATTTTGTTATTTTTCAGATGACTTAGAACATGAGTTTCATCAACGTCAAAATATAGATAAGATTTTAAGAAATGCACTTGAAAATGACACGTTGGAAGTTCACTTTCAGCCCAAACTTAGCCTAAAAAATAAATTAATTATAGGCGCTGAGGCGTTAGTAAGGTTAAGAGATGAGGAGGGGAGTTTAATATCTCCGTTACACTTTATTCCATTAGCTGAAGAGACTGGTTTAATTAATAAGTTGGGTCATAGCGTTTTAAAACAAAGCTGCAGAGCGGCTAAACGCTGGCTAGATAAAGGCCATCCAATTAAAGTTGCTGTTAATGTGGCGGCTAAACAATTTACAGATCCTAAATTTATAGAAAGCGTAGCGCAAATACTTGAGGATACTGAGCTTCCTAGTGGTTATCTTGAATTAGAGGTGACAGAAAGCGCTTTAATGAGTGATTTTGATGAAACAAGTAGAATATTAAACGGACTTTCAAACCTTGGTTTGAGCATAGCGATAGATGACTTTGGAACGGGTTATTCGAGCTTGTCGTATTTAAAACTATTCCCTGTTGATGTATTAAAGATTGACCAGTCATTTGTTAAAGATATGGTTGATGATAAGCAAAGCCTAGATATAGTGAAAGCAATTACCCATTTAGCGCATTCATTGAATTTGAGGATAGTTGGTGAAGGCATTGAAACTCAAGCACAGCTAGATACACTTATTTCGCTTGAGTGTGAAGAAGGGCAAGGGTTTTTGTTTAGCAAGGCTTTACCTGAAAATGAATTTGAAAATCTCATTTTCTGATGGCTACCTTTAGTGCTCAGTGTAACTAGTATTTTTAATTTTAAGATAGCTCACATTCAATTATTTTAACTTCTTACCTTGGGTAATCTTAAAAATCGATTGTTTTAATCTAAACAATCAATTTTATTTAATTCCTCAATAGCCTTATTGTATTAATCAAGCCAACGCACAGGGCGTTAACTTTTTTAAATACACTAAACATAAATGAGGAATACTATGAGCACTTCATTGATTAACACAAAATTACAACCTTTCAATGCAACAGCTTACCACAATGGTGACTTTGTAGAACTCACTGAAAAAGACGTATTAGGTAAGTGGTCTATCTTTTTCTTTTACCCAGCAGATTTCACATTTGTATGCCCAACTGAATTAGGTGACCTTGCAGATCATTATGCACAGCTACAAGAAATGGGCGTAGAGGTTTACTCGGTATCAACAGATACGCACTTTACTCACAAAGCTTGGCATGACACGTCAGACACTATCGGTAAAATTACTTACCCAATGATTGGCGACCCAACAGGACGCATTACACGTAACTTTGGTGTAATGATTGAAGATGATGGTTTAGCTCTTCGCGGTACATTTGTAATGAACCCAGAGGGTGAAATCAAAGTTGTTGAAACGCATGATTTAGGTATTGGTCGTAGTGCTAAAGAACTTGTTCGTAAAGTACAAGCCGCACAATACATTGCCACGCATGACGGCGAAGTATGTCCTGCATCTTGGCAGCCAGGTGAAGACACATTAGCACCTTCACTAGACCTAGTTGGTAAGATTTAAACCTTACCTTCATTAAATTTAGAGTAGCACATAACTCTAATACCAGTGAGCCTACTTGGCTCACTGGGCACTCTCCCACGCCATCACTCTTTTCTAAAATTCGCACATGCACTGATGGCATGGGGGTTCTGCTGTTTTATTTTTCCGTAAGGGGCTAAGCCATGTTAGACAACAACATAAAGAACCAATTAAAAAGCCATTTTGAATCGCTGACTCAGCCTGTTGAGCTGCTTATCGCCTTGGATGACAGCAAAAAATCAACAGAAGTAGAAAGTTTAGCGAATGATTTAGCATCACTAAGCGATAAGTTTAGTGTAAGTAACAATCCAGATACTTCGGCACGCAGACCTTCAATGGTGGTGCATTCGCCACAAAAAAATACTCATATTACCTTTGCAGGGGTACCTATGGGTCATGAATTTACTAGTTTAGTGTTAGCGCTATTACATACGGGGGGGCACCCTAGTAAAGCCAGTCAAGAAGATATTGAACAAATACAAACACTTGAGCAAACACTCAATTTTGAAGTGTATATTAGTTTGAGCTGCCAAACCTGCCCGCAAGTGGTTCAAGCGCTAAATACAATGGCTGCTACAAATAGCAATATCAAAGCCACTATGATTGATGGTGCTCTGTTTCAAGATGAAGTAGAACAACGAAATATATTGGCTGTACCCGCTGTTTACTTAAACGGAGAGCCTTTTAGCCAAGGGGCAATGAGCCTAACCGATATTTTAAATAAAGTTGATAGCAAAGGTGCACAGCGCCAAGCCAAAGCATTGAATGAAAAATCAGTGTTTGATGTTCTTGTCGTCGGTGGTGGGCCAGCAGGTGCTTCGGCAGCTATTTATTCTGCACGTAAAGGGCTAAATACGGGGGTGGTTGCCGATCGATTTGGTGGCCAGGTAGCTGACACATTGGCCATTGAAAACTTTATTTCGGTAAAAGCAACCGAAGGGCCAAAAATGGTGGCTCAGCTTGAAGAGCATGTTAAAGAATATGATGTTGATGTAATGCACAACCAACGCGCGGAAAATTTGCAAAAAGGCAGTAATGGCTATGACATTACTTTAGAAAATGGCGCTGTATTACAAGCTAAATCACTTGTGCTAGCAACCGGTGCACGCTGGCGTGAAATGAATGTACCTGGCGAGCAACAATATAAAGGCCACGGCGTTGCATACTGCCCGCATTGCGATGGACCATTATTTAAAGGCAAACCTGTTGCTGTAATAGGTGGCGGTAACTCAGGTATTGAAGCGGCTATTGATTTAGCCAACATTGTTGAGCATGTAACGGTGCTTGAATTTGCCGATACGTTACGTGCTGACGAAGTACTTATTCGTAAAGCAAATAGCTTAAAAAACATTACTATTATTAAAAATGCACAAACTACTGAAGTACTCGGTGATGGTAACAAAGTAATAGGCCTTAATTATACCGATCGTGTTTCTGGAGAAAGTAAGGAGCTAGTTTTAGCCGGTATATTTGTACAAATTGGTTTGATACCGAACACCGAATGGTTAAAAGAGAGTGACCTTGAGCTTAGTCAATTTGGTGAAATACTCATTGATGCTAAAGGTGCAACATCGTTACCAGGTATATACGGGGCGGGCGATGCGACCAATACGCCATTTAAGCAAATTATTATTGCTATGGGCGCCGGAGCAACTGCTAGCTTAGGAGCTTTTGACTACTTAATTCGCCAAACACCCGATGCAGAGCAAAATGCTGCTTAATAGCGTTTTAGCGTAAGCCTCTTGATAAAACAGCTCTCACCCATAGCTGTTTGTTCACCCAAGCCGCCCTCTCCAAAGGCGGCTTTTTTGTGTGTTATTTAAGTCGGGTAAGGCCTACTAAAATACAAACTGCGCCACCAATAAAGCCAAGCCATGCTTCTACTGGGGTTTCGCCATTGAATGCACGAGTAACTTGTGAAGCTGCAGAATCGTAAACATCATAACCCCACATACCAAGTGCTACGCCAATAACAATAAGTACAATACCAATGATTTTATTTGTCATAATGATCCTTTGTGTTTTTAGTGCAAATTAATCTGGGCGACACTCGTTGTTATAATGTGGCTACGCCCAGTCTTTTTAGTGTATTTGTAATTGCTTCTTCTATCGCTGGCAGTTTAAACGGTTTGGCTATAAACATATCCATGCCTGCTTGCTTACAGTTTAGTTTATCTTGTGAGGATGCATTAGCAGTTAACGCCACAATATAAGTTTCTTGCGAGTCACAGATACCTTGTGCCTTTAGTTGCTTGGTGGCTTCAAAACCATCCATGATAGGCATAATGCAATCCATAAAAATAAGGTCAAAATGCTTTTGTTTGCATTTTAACAGGGCATCTTGGCCGTCAATAGCAAAGTCTGATTTTATATTAAATTTATCCAGTGCTGATTCTAATACCAGGCGATTTATTTCGTTATCATCAACCACCAAAACCGAGAGCTTATTACTATGGTTATTAATAAATTTAAGGCTAGGTTTTTGTGTTTGTTGTTTACCAAGCTCAATTGGGATAGTTAAGGTAAAACATGTGCCCACGTTAACCTCACTGGTTACCTCAATTTTGCCATTCATAAAACCAACGAGCTCTTTAACTATGGCTAAGCCTAACCCGGTGCCACCTTTATTGTTGTTAGCATCAACCTCTTGGGTAAAAGGCTTAAATAATGAGTTTAAATACGTTTTACTCATGCCGCGACCCGTATCGGTTATTTTAATTGTAAGTAAAGGGCGCTTTGTATCTAATGCTAACTGTGAATCGAGAGAAACAGAACCATGCTCTGTAAATTTTAATGCGTTACTCAGTAAATTAGAGACAATTTGGCTTAATCGAGAGGTGTCGCAGTATACCCAAACATCATTAGGAATGAGGTTAGTGGCTCGTAGTTCAATGTTTTTATTGCTAAACAATACCGAATATAAAGAAACCAAATCGGTAAATACCGTTTTAAGTAGGGAGTGGTGAGGTTCCAGTTTTAATTCACCATGATTTATTTTTGAAAAGTCGAGCACTTCATTGATAATATTCAATAAAATATCAGCACTTCGCAGGGCGACTTTAATTTTTTCCGCCCGCTTGTCATAATCGTGCTCATCAATGAGTGTCGCTAACATACCCGTAATGCCATTTAGCGGAGTGCGTAGCTCATGACTAATTTTTGCAAACAGCATACTTCTATCTTTTAATAGCTGTTCAGCAAGCGCTTTTTTTTGTTTTAACTCTTCGCGTAACTTTACGGCTTCAGTTATATCTTGAAAAGTACCAAATAACCGCACACATTGGCCGTTGTTAAACTCGGCCTCACCAAAGGTTGAAACCCAAATGTTCTGTTGCTTAGCGGTAACTATTTCCAGCTCTAAATGCCATTTATCACCCGTAGATATTGCCTTTTCTACCGCTTTATTAATACTGTCTCGGCTTTTACCTGCTTTATAAAATTCAATGGCTTTTTCTATATCTGGAGTATAGTGTTCTTCGGCTTGATGAATACGTCGAGTTTGTTGGCTCCAAAAAATAGTATTTTCTATTAGGTCGACTTCCCATGTACCTATATTTGCTACGTTTTCAAGCTTTAATAAAGTGTCACTATTTTTAGTGAGATTGGCTTTATCCTGATTGCGCGCCAATTCCGAGCCTAACCACTGCGCTAATAATTCAATATAATCATAGGCTTCATCGCTAAAAGGAGCGCATTCTTGAGCAGATGAAAAGTTAACAGTTCCAAATACGTCTTTGCCTATTCGTATAGGCGCACCAATGTACGCTTCTAATTGGAAATTAATATAGCATGGATGATTTGCAATACTACTTTGCGACGCATTATGAAATGCCAATGCAGAGTTGGCCGACAAGGTATGCGTGCAATAGGTGCCGTTTAATTCAAACTCTGTACCAATTGCAAGAGAATTGTCAGGGGTGATGGCATGTAAAACAATATAAGAATCATTTTTTACGCGGCTGATAATAGCTAAGTCGAGTTGAAAAACATCGAGCCCAAAAGCAAGTAAGTCTGCAATTTTTTGATCAAAGCTTAGCTGCTGATCTGAGACTATATTATGAAAGCATCGAAGAAAATTCACAAAAACCCTTAATTTATTTGGTGTGTACACAAAATTTAAAGCAAAAAACACGCCTAAATTTAATCTGCTTTTTGCAATACGACGACGAACACATCGTTCTTTATTACATTACCCCGTTGGTTTAAAAATTAATAGCTGGAGTAAGCTGTAAATTCAAAGGTTATATCACTGTATACTTCTTATAGGTTGATTTTATAGCTTATGTTCATTTCTCACGCAACCTAGGATTACCTAAGTAAGTTTTAGCTTCACTTATGCCCATTTGATAGCCTGAATTGAGTATAGCTAGATTTTTAGTGGTGCGACCGACTTTAAACCCTGCTGGTGGAGCAATAATATTTATTTTGCAATCCGGTGGAGCATCATGCAAAAAATCAATACTGTCATTATATTTTTTAGAACGCAGTATGGCCGCCTCTGCAAGCGCTGGGGTATCTTTATAGAGTTGTTTGGTTAACCACGGAACTTTGTTATCTTTTTTACGATAGCCTAAAGGTTGAGAAAGGATAACTGTTATTTCTGATGCCCCCATTTCATAAGCTTTTTTTACTGGAATAGAATCTGCAACGCCGCCATCGGTCATGGCGATCCCGTTTATTGTTGGATAATCCCGATAAGCTATTGGTATAGCGCAAGAGGCTTTTAATTGCTCTACCATTTCGCTACCTGTTGCTTGTAAGTAATGAGCTTGTCCAGATTCGATTGCCGTTGCAACAATATAAAAGTCGTGAGGGGATTGCGAGAATTCGTCGGTATTTAAAGGAATTTCACGTACTGTTTCTTGCCAAAGCCAGTCTAAATCAAACAAGTGTCCACCTTTAACAAATCGTGGCAGGTTAATAAATTCAGGCCTACAGGAATAATCAGTGATTACTTTGTAGTTTCGGGTTGCTTGCTTACATAAATACGCAGCAACATTTGTAGCACCAGCTGATACACCAAAATAGCTGGTAAAAGGTTGATATCCCTGCTCTAAAAACTCATCAAGTACACCTGCGGCAAAAATACCGCGCATGGCACCGCCCTCAACCACTAATGCGTGCTGGGTATTGTTCATATTAACTTCCATCCTTTGACAATGCACTTATGCTACCAAGTGTGCTTAAACTGTGCGAGCAACTTTTTACTCTGATATGGGACTTTTAAATTGTTTTCTTTAGGCTGTTGGCGAAAAAAAGTAGCTAAAAAGCGCTGACGAAAGCTTAAACCTGATGAAAACCCTGATTGTTTAGCAATTTTATCTATGTTTTGGTTACTCGTTTCTAATGGCTGCTGTGCTTTGGCAAGTAGTTCTGATACACAGCATGGATAGAGGCCATTGTAAGCAGTCAAGCTAAAGAAAAATCAACAGACTTATTTTTATGTTGCAGTAAGGTATTTTCGATTGCTATTTATATTACATTCTGAGATATTAATTATAATATAATATTAACAGGAAATAATTACAGATGACTCTGCCTAGTTCTCAATCTGCAAATGCAATCCGTATGCTTGCTGTCGATGCTGTTCAAAAAGCTAACTCTGGTCACCCAGGTGCGCCAATGGGAATGGCCGATATTGCCGCTGTGCTTTGGCAAAAATTTCACCGTCACAATCCATCAAACCCTAGCTGGGTTAACCGCGATCGTTTTGTATTGTCAAATGGCCATGGCTCAATGCTGCAATATGCGCTATTGCACCTAAGCGGTTATGACGTCAGTATTGAAGATATTAAACAGTTTCGCCAATTACATTCTAAAACACCTGGTCACCCAGAGTACGGTTATACTCCAGGGGTTGAAACAACAACTGGACCACTAGGTGCAGGTATTGCTAATGCGGTAGGTATGGCGATTGCTGAAAAAACTTTAGCGGCACAATTTAACAAACCACATTTTGATATCGTTGATCACTTTACTTATTGCTTTTTAGGCGATGGTTGTTTGATGGAAGGTATCTCTCATGAAGCTGGTTCATTAGCGGGTACTTTAAAGTTAGGCAAACTGATCGCTTTTTGGGATGACAATGGCATCTCAATTGATGGCGAAGTAGAAGGTTGGTTTACTGACGATACGCCAAAGCGTTTTGAATCATACGGTTGGCAGGTTATTAGTGGCGTTGATGGTCACGACATGGCTGCGATTGCCAGTGCTATTGAAGCGGCACAAGCGAACCCTGAGCAACCAACGCTTATCTGTTGTAAAACAGTGATTGGTTTTGGTTCACCCAATAAATCAGGCAGTCATGATTGTCACGGTTCACCACTGGGTAATGATGAAATTGCAGCGGTTCGTGAGCAACTAAATTGGCCACATCCAGCGTTTGAAATTCCACAAGATGTATATAATGAGTGGAATACTCAAACTAAAGGCCAAGACTTAGAAAGTGCCTGGCAACAAACCTTTGCCGCATACAGCAAAGCGCACCCTGAATTAAGTAACGAGTTTAACCGTCGTGTGATGGCTAAATCATTACCGAATAATTTTGCTGAACTTGCTGATCAATACATTACTAAGTGCCAAGATGAAATGCAAAACATTGCAACGCGTAAATCATCACAAAATGCGATTACCTTTTTTGCCCAGCAATTACCTGAATTAATGGGCGGCTCTGCTGACTTAGCTGGCTCAAACTTAACTTTATGGCCTGATGCAAAGGGCTTACAAGAAGACGACGCGGGTAACTATGTATTTTATGGGGTGCGTGAGTTTGGCATGAGCGCCATTATGAATGGTATTGCATTACATGGTGGCTTTATCCCATTTGGTGCTACATTCTTAATGTTTATGGAATATGCACGTAATGCTGTGCGTATGTCTGCATTAATGAAAGCGCAAAGCATTTTTGTCTACACTCATGATTCTATTGGTCAAGGTGAAGATGGCCCAACTCATCAGCCGATTGAACAAATTGCCAACCTGCGTATGACACCTAATATGACGACGTGGCGCCCATGTGATGAGGTTGAAACAGCCGTTGCGTGGCGTCAAGCTCTAATAAAAGAAGCTGGCCCAAGCGCGTTGATCTTTAGTCGCCAAGGCACTAAAGCTATGCCGCGTGATAAAGCGCAGTTAGACAATGTAGCAAAAGGGGGTTACACCCTCGTTGAGTGTGAGCAAACACCAGAGCTAATTTTAATGGCAACAGGCTCTGAAGTTGAATTAGCGGTTAATGCGGCAGCTGAGCTAACAGCTCAAGGCAAACAAGTGCGTGTTGTTTCTATGCCATCAACCAATCAGTTTGATTTACAAGATAAAGCATACCGCCAAAGTGTATTACCTGCAGGTGTGGCTAAAATTGCCGTCGAAGCTGCACACAGTGATTTTTGGTATAAATACGTTGGCCAAGGTGGTGATGTATTAGGTATGACTACTTTTGGTGAGTCAGCACCGGGTGCTGTATTGCTGGAGCATTTTGGTTTTACCGTAGAGAACTTAGTTGCTAAGGCAAATGCGTTATTAAACGACATCTAGGTTAAAGTTTTACCTGATAAAAAGCCCGCTGATTTAATTAAATCAGCGGGCTTTTTTATATCTTTAATTCGAGCTCTCGATAATGATTGATCATCAAGAGCCCAATTTAGTTAATGATTTAGACTAGCTCAGCTAAGATTGCTTCTAGTTTTTCTTGGTCAATTGCAAACTGACGAATGCCTTGGCTTAGTTTATCTGTTGCCATTGCATCTTGGTTCATTTCCCAGCGGAACGCTTGTTCGGTCATAGGCTCTGGGGCAGCAACTGTTTCAGTGGTAGGAGCAAGTTGACGCGCTAAAGGTGCATCTGTTGCTGCCAGTTCTGATAATAGCCCTGGGCTGATGGTTAATCTATCACAGCCTGCTAGCAACTGAATTTCGTTGATGTTTCTGAAACTTGCGCCCATAACGATGGTTTTATAATCATGCTTTTTGAAAAAGTCATAAATATGAGTCACTGATTGCACGCCTGGATCGTTAGCACCGCTAAAATCAGTATCAATATTAGTGGCTTTATACCAATCCAAAATACGCCCTACAAATGGCGAAATTAAATAAGCACCTACCTCAGCACAGGCACGAGCTTGGGCAAACGCGAATACCAGCGTTAAGTTACAACGAATACCTTGTTGCTCAAGTACTTTTGCCGCTTGAATACCTTCCCATGTTGACGCTATTTTGATCAACACCCGTGATGTATCAATATCTTGCTCTTTATAAAGTGCAACGAGCTCAAGCGCTTTATTAATAGTTGCTTGAGTATCAAATGATAAGCGCGCATCGACTTCAGTAGATACTAAACCTGGGACTTGCGCCATTAGGTTTGCACCAATCAATACTGATAACTTATCGGCGGCTTTACTGATCACTTGTGCATTGTCATTGGTTTGTTGCTTAGCCCAAGCAACGGCTTCAACAGCCAGTGGACGGTATTTTTCAATTTTAATCGCATTGAGTAATAACGATGGATTTGTTGTGGCATCTTGCGGCTTATATTGGTCGATCGCTTCAAAATCACCGGTATCAGCAACCACAGTGGTCATGATTTTTAATTGTTCTAATTGGCTAGACATAGGCATCCTATTTTATCATACAAAATAAATTAATGGCTTTTAGCATTGCTTACAACATGGTTTAAGCCCTTTTTTAGTGCAAAACATTAGTTTAAAGGGCACAGGTGTCACGACTATTTCAGAATTAATCTGTTAATAATATTTTTATAATACCTTTACAACCCGTCATTATTGATATTATCATACAAATAACAGTAATGACTAACATTGTTAGTATCCAATTAGTGAAAGGTATTTATGTCTCGTTATACATTGGGCTTAGATTATGGCTCTGATTCAGTAAGAGCACTGCTTGTTGATGTAATTACAGGTAAAGAGCTGGCTAGCCATTTAGTGAATTATCCGCGTTGGGCGGAAGGTTTATATTGCGACCCAAGTAAAGACCAATTTCGTCAGCATCCACAAGACTACATCGACAGCTTGATTGAGGTCGTCAATGGACTATGGCAACAAGTACCTGCGGGAACTGCGGATAAAGTAATAGGTATGAGTTTTGATACCACGGGATCAACCCCGGTGGCTATTAATAACCAAGGTACGCCTTTAGCGCTGACAGAAGAATTTGCTGAAAACCCTAATGCGATGTTCATTCTTTGGAAAGACCATACGTCGATTAAAGAGGCGAATGAGATCACCAAAGCCGCGACCAATAACGAGGTTAATTATCTTTCACATATGGGCGGTATCTATTCATCAGAATGGTACTGGGCAAAAGCACTACATATTTTTAGAGATGATGCGGCTGTAAAAGCGGCAACTTACTCGTGGGTAGAGCATTGTGACTGGATGACTGCATTAATGTGTGGCACCACTCACCCAGAAGTATTAACGCTGGGACGTTGTGCTACAGGCCATAAACAAATGTGGAATGAGCAATGGGGTGGTTTCCCACCAAATAGTTTCTTCAGCAATATTGACCCATTATTAGATGGTGTGGTTAATACGCTTAATGCCACAACTCAACCGAGTGACCAAGTCGCTGGTAAATTAACAGCGCAATGGGCTGATAAACTTGGTTTATCACAGAATGTAGTTGTAGGTTACGGTGCTTTTGACTGTCATATGGGGGCAGTGGCTGCCAATGTGCGTCCAGGTGTTTTAACTAAAGTAATGGGCACTTCAACCTGTGACATTACTGTTACTTCAAAACAGCAACTAGGCGATACGTGCGTTAAAGGTATTTGTGGTCAGGTTGATGGTTCAGTTATTCCAGACATGATTGGCCTTGAAGCGGGGCAATCTGCGTTTGGCGATTTATATGCATGGTTTAAAAATCTGATGCTATGGCCGACTCGCCAATTAACAAATTTAAACGACGTTGAACAAAACTTGATAAATAAAATTGAAGACTCAATTTTAGTTGATTTATCAAAAGCTGCCAGTGCATTACCGGTTAAAAATACCGATGTAACAGCACTTGACTGGGTCAACGGCCGTCGCACACCTGATGCAGACCAAAGCGTAGCAATGGCCATAACGGGCATGAAAATGGGCACTGATGCGCCGCAGTTCTTTAAAGCATTAGTTGAGGCGACGGCTTTTGGTGCTCGTGCTATTACTGAACGTTTTCAAAATGAAGGCGTGCCAATTGAATCAGTGGTGGTAATTGGCGGTATTTCGAAAAAATCAGATTACGTAATGCAAACCTGTGCGGATGTATGGAACTGCCAAATTGACGTACTTGAAAGTGAGCAAAGTTGTGCGCTTGGCGCTGCCATTATGGCCGCAGTGGCTGCCGGTGAATATGCAACGGTTGCTGATGCACAGCAAGTGATGGCGTCTGCTGTGTGTCATCAATACCTACCAAATCCAGAGCGTGTTGCTGTTTATGATGAGCTATACGCTAATTATCAAGCGCTGGCACAGTATGTTGATGGAGCAAAATCATGAGCTACACAGAGTTAAAGCGTGAAGTATTTGAAGCCAATATGGAATTACAACGTCGTGGTTTAGTAATTTATACCTTTGGTAATGTGTCGCAAATTGACCGCGACAAAGGTGTCATTGCAATTAAACCAAGCGGTGTGTCGTATGACCAAATGAAAGCTGAAGACATGGTGATTGTTGATTTAGAAAACAACATTGTTGAGGGCAGTATGCGCCCATCTTCAGACACCAAAACCCATATCCATCTGTATCGTCATTTTAATGAGATTGGTGGCGTTACCCATACTCATTCAACCTACGCAACAGCATGGGCACAAGCAAAACAAAGCATTCCGTGCTTTGGTACGACACATGCTGATTATGTGCACGGTGATATTACCTGTACGCGTGAGCTTACTGATGCGCAAGTAAATGGAGATTATGAGCTTGAGACCGGTATTCAAATTACCGATGCTTATAAAGACCGTGACCCAAAAGCAGCACCAATGGTGGTTGTGGCAGGGCACGCACCGTTTACGTGGGGTAAAGATGCAGCGCAATCTGTGTATCACGCTGCACTTCTAGAGGAAATTGCTCGCATGGCTTACTTAACTCGCACGCTTGATCAACATGCAGGTGCACTTAAAAAGTCTGTGATGGATAAACATTATTTAAGAAAACACGGTAAAGATGCCTACTACGGCCAAAGTAACCGTGGCTAACCAGTACAAGAGGAATTTATATATGCCGTCGTCAATGAAAGAAGTTTGGTTTGTAACTGGGTCACAACATTTATATGGCCCAAAAGTGTTAAACACCGTTGCAGATAATAGCGCTGCAATTGTTGCAGGTTTAAATAGCGAAGCTAATTTACCGGTTAACTTAGTGTGTAAGCCAACGGTGAAAACGCCTGAAGAAATTCATGCGGTGTGCCAAGCAGCAAACTCCGATCCTAACTGTGTAGGTCTAGTATTATGGATGCATACGTTCTCACCCGCGAAAATGTGGATTGCTGGATTAAACGAGTTACGTAAACCATGGTTACACCTTCATACGCAATTCAATGCCGCGCTACCGTGGGCTGATATTGATATGAACTATATGAATACCCATCAAAGTGCCCACGGTGACCGTGAATTTGGTTTCATTGGTACTGTAATGCGCAAAGAGCGCAAAGTGGTTGCTGGCCACTGGCAACGTGCTGACGTACAAAAGCAAATTGATGATTGGTGTCGCGCAGCTAAAGGGTGGGCTGAGAGCCAAACACTTAAAGTGGCACGTTTTGGCGATAATATGCGTCAAGTTGCGGTTACTGAAGGTAACAAAGTTTCAGCACAAATCACCTTTGGTTATGAAGTACATGCCTTTGGCGTAGCGGAGCTCGTTAAAGTTGTTGATACCGTAACGGATGCCGAAGTAGATGCGCAGCTTGAAGTATACAAAACTGACTATGTGATTAGCGATGAAACGCTGCAAGATGATTACAAAGTATCGATGCTACGCAATGAAGCACGTTTAGAGCTTGGTATGGAGCGCTTTTTAGAAAAAGGTGGCTTTAAAGCATTCACTAACTGTTTTGAAGATTTATCAGGTTTATCAGGTTTACCAGGACTTGCAACGCAGCGCTTAATGGCGAAAGGCTTTGGCTATGGCGGCGAGGGCGACTGGAAAACAGCTGCAATGGTACGCATCATGAAAGTAATGGGTGAAGGCCGTGAAGGCGGTTGTTCATTCATGGAAGACTACACCTATAACATGGGCGATACTGACCAAGTATTAGGTGCTCACATGTTAGAAGTGTGTCCATCAATAGCTGCGCAAAAACCACGCCTTGAAGTTCACACTCATACCATTGGGGTGAAATGTGATGTGGGTCGTTTATTGTTTACTGCTAAAGCAGGTGAGGCAATTAACGTTTCGCCAATTGATATGGGTAATCGTTTTCGTATATTAATTAACGAAGTAGACACGGTAACCCCACCGGCTGAATTACCGCATTTACCGGTTGCATCAGCATTGTGGGAGCCAAAACCTAACCTATCAGTAGCGTCTGCTGCGTGGATCCATGCAGGTGGTGCACACCATACTGCGTACAGCCAAGCTGTTACCACCGATATGATCGTTGATTTTGCTGAAATGGCAGGTGTTGAAACCATGATTATTGATGCTGATACCAGTATCCGTGGTTTCAAAACAGAACTACGCCACAATGCAGCGTATTACATGTTAAAGCGTGGGCTTTAATCACTTATAACGGCAGTGATCTAAGTTAACTAAATAAGCCAACTTTATAGTAAAGTTGGCTTTTGTTTTCTCAGAATTTGGAGTACAGATGCTCGATCTCACAAAATACCAAGGTATTATTTTTGATATGGATGGCACACTTATCGATTCGATGGGCTCTCATTTAAAAGCATGGGAGCTAACCTGCCATGCGTTTGATTATCCGTTTGATTATGATTATATGTATGGCTTAGGTGGCGTACCAACACTTGCCACAGTTGATATTCTTAATGAAAAATTTGGACTTAGTCATGACGCAGATTACGTTGCAGAGCAAAAACATCAGTTTTGGCTAGGTTTAGACAGCAAACCAGAAATCATAACTGAAACAGTCGATGTATTAAACTATTACCATGGCAAAATGCCAATTGGGGTAGGTACTGGTGCGGATCGTGCGCATGCTGTTGACCATTTAACCCATACAGGGTTAATTGATAAGATTAAAACTTTAGTCACCGCCAGTGATGTTCGCCACGGTAAACCTCATCCTGAAACTTTCTTAACAGTAGCAAAGCAAATAGGAATTCAACCACAAAATTGTGTAGTGTTTGAAGACACGCAAATAGGTTATCAAGCAGCGACTGCGGCGGGTATGGATTGTATTTTAGTCAAAGACGGCAAAATACAACTAAAAACTTAGGCGAATAAATTTGCAATCACCTGTCAAATTGTATTATAAAAGTATAAATACAATTATAAAAAGGTTATTGGTATGTCATTGCAATGTGTAACTCAGCGCCTAACAGCGGTTCATCAGTCGTCAACATCGATTAAAAAATTATCTCGCGGTATCTTTGCAGTGGCAGTGTCTTTATCAATTGCCTTAACCCCCGCGTGTGCTCACCAAGGAGACAATATGACCAATTCACCTTCTGCATTACTGCGTGCTTACGGCAAGCTGGCAGATCAAACTCCGATCAACCAAGTAACTTTAACCAATAGTAATGGCGTGAGCGTTGATGTGATCAATTATGGTGGCATCATAACGCGCATCGAAACGCCAGACAGCAATGGCAACATGGGTAACATTGTATTAGGTATGGATAATTTAGAAGATTACACTAATGCAACTACTTACTTTGGCGCGATCATTGGTCGTTTTGGTAACCGTATTGCCAATGGCAAATTTAGCTTAAATGGCACAGACTATCAGCTAGCAACTAACGATGGTGCTAACCATTTACACGGCGGTGTACAAGGCTTTGATAAAAAAGTCTGGACTATGGCGCCATTTAGTACAGAAAACAGTGCGGGTGTAACACTTAAGCTTATAAGTCCTGATGGCGATCAAGGTTATCCAGGTACCTTGACCACGCAAGTAACTTATACGCTGACCAATAAAAATACCCTAAATATGCAATTTGTGGCAAAAACAGATAAGCCAACCATCATCAATATGACCCAGCACAGCTATTTTAACTTGGCGGGTAAGGGCGATATTCTCGATCATCAAATGCAAATCAACTCAAATGCAATTACCCCTGTGGATAGCGGTTTGATCCCAACAGGTGAGTTGATGCAAGTGGCGGGTACGCCATTTGATTTTAGAAATTCAAAAGCGATTGGCAAAGACATTAATATTGATGATGAGCAGCTTAAGCTTGGTAAAGGGTATGACCATAACTTTGTACTTAAAAACAAACCTAATCATGATTTGATTGAAGCCGCTAATGTGTATGAACCAAGCTCAGGGCGTACCTTGACTGTATATACCGAAGAGCCAGCGGTACAGTTTTACTCGGGCAACTTTTTAGATGGTAGCAGTAAACAAGCTTCAGGTTTAGTACATAAATTAAGAAGTGGTTTTTGTTTAGAGCCACAGCACTTTCCTGATGCGCCTAATCAGCCAAGATTCCCAAGCACGACATTGCTCCCAGGTGAGGTTTACTCAACTCGTATCGTGTATGAGTTTGGTACTAAGTAATAATCTTGCTCGATAAGCGTAGAGTGCCGTTTTTACACTGACGAACTCTATGCTACGGGCAACAACAGAAATCTAAAAAAGCAAAGCTTTCGAATCAAACCATCGCTCAATATGGATGGATAATAAAAATCAAGGGTGATAACAACAATGAATGCACAACATCACTTGCGCACTAAATTAAAGCGTACTGCTAAAGCAACAGGCCTTGTAGGTTTATTCGCTTTGTCTTTAAGCTCACTTAGTGGTTGTGAATCTACAACCCGCGCAGACACACAACAAACACAAGATGCAGCACCAATCGCGAACGCAAAAGCACCCACGCAAGATGATGGCGTGTTTACTAATCCATTATTTCCTAATAGTGCCGATCCATGGCTTGAGTACTGGGATGGTAACTATTACCTAACGACGACAACATGGACATCTGAATTGGTGATGCGTAAATCACCTACTTTAGCAGGACTTGCCGATGCAACCCCAGTAAATGTATGGTCAGCGACAGATCCTGCGCGTTGTTGTAACTTTTGGGCGTTTGAATTTCATCGTGTTAAAGGCCCTGAGGGCTACCGTTGGTACATGATGTATACAGCAGGGACTGATGGTACTTTAGATAACCAACATCTTAATGTATTAGAAAGTGCTGGTGACGACCCAATGGGCCCGTATGAGTACAAGGGCGCGCTCATGCCTTACGTATGGAATATTGATGGTAACTATTTAAGCTACAAAGATAAGCTGTATGTTATTTATTCACAGTGGCAGGGCGATCAACAGCTTAATATTATTGCTGAAATGGAAAACCCGTGGACGCTGAAAAAGAATTCACCGCACACGGTGATCACACGTCCTGAACTTGATTGGGAGATCAGCGGACGTAAGGTAACTGAAGGTGCTGAAATTCTGCAGCATAACGGTCGCACGTTTATGACTTACTCAGCAAGCTTTTGTAACACGCCAGACTACAAGTTAGGAATGTTAGAGCTCGTTGGTGATGATCCGCTAGATGCAAACAGCTGGAAGAAGTTTGACGAGCCGGTGTTTGAACGCACAGATGAAGTATTTGGGCCAGGTCATAATGGCTTTTTCACTTCGCCAGATGGCAGCGAAGATTGGTTGGTATACCACGGCAATGACTCAGTAGAACATGGTTGTAGTGCCACACGTTCTTTACGTGCGCAAAAATTTACTTGGAATGATGATGGCACGCCAAACTTTGCAAAACCTGTAACACCGGGTGTTGAAGTAGCTCCGCCATCAGGCGAATACGGACCACTGGTTACTCGTGTTCAAGGTCAGCGTTATAACCTAGTAAATGCAACTAGCGGTTTGTGTTTAGACATTGCAGCCGATCCTCAAGATGCGCGTGCTGTGCAACGTCAATGTGCTGCAACCAATGGTCAGTGGGTGATTGATGCCACTACAGATGGCTTTGTCCGTTTAGCAAATCGCGAAGACAGCAAGTTTTTAGAGTTGGCTAATTGCAGTGATGCTGATAATGCGAAAACACAATCTGCAGCGTGGCGTAATAACTTCTGTCAGCAATGGAAAGTCTCCCCAAGCACTGATGGAAATGTCACTATTACTAACCGTTACACTGAAAAACCATTAGCCGTAGCAGGGTGTTCAGGCGCACAAAATCAAGCAGTGTTACAGCAAGGCAAAGACACGGCATGTGGTGACTGGCAATTACAGCCAGTTGGCAGCGTGGCAGTAATGAGCCAACAAAGCGGTAAAGCGTTGAGTGTTGCTGGTACTGTTAAAGCAGGCACTAATGTTGAGCAACAAGCGTTTACTCATAGCGATGCCCAGCAGTGGTTTTTTGCACCAACAGATACTGGTTACGTTGCTTTAAAACAAGACCTTGAAAGTGGTTATTGCGCCGCGGTGGCAAACAATGCCTTAGTGCCCGGTGCCAATGTTGAAATGGCTGCGTGTGATAGTAAAACCGCACAATGGCGTATTGTCCCAGTGGATGGTGGCGGCGTAATGCTAATTAACCGTTATACAAAACAAGCGCTGGGTTTAAGTGATTGTGGTCTTGCAGATAAAACTAATTTTGCACAACAACCTGATTTAGGAAACAAGTGTCAGATTTTCCATCTTCGTGAACCTAACTAGTCACTAAACATGTTCGACTCTTACCAAGCCAAGCCACTACTTTGTTAGTGGCTTTTATTTGGTTTGCTGCAAATTAGTGAATTTTATTAGCCCATTTTTCACCAGCTGGTGTCCGGCGCCATTTAAAATACTCATCAAGTGTTTCTAAAGCTTGTTTGTCGGGTACAGGGCCTAATTTAGCTTGCTGTTGAAAATACATAGTACTTGGCTTTTCGTTATTAAACGCAGGCCAATGGGGCAGGGTATTGTCATTTGGGTTGCCATTTTTGGCAAAGTTAGTCCAATAGGTAGCCATTATTTGTGACATTTTTAAATCGTTTTTGGTTACATTAGGGTCTGACTTATTAAGGTTTTTAAACATATAGGCAATTTCATGGCCATGGCCAGCACCATGATCTTCATTTTTGGCGCCTTTTTCACGCTTTGGGTGATGGTCGAAGTAATAAAAGTATGCAGGGGCTTTACCATACTGACTTTGTAACTTAGCCCAACTCCATGTATGCCAACCAAATGCTGCATCGCGAACTAGATTTCGAGCACTGCGAGGAATGCTGTTTTTTGCAACAGGGTAAGCTTCAAGTAAGCTCGGTGCAAATTGACCAAAACGGGTTTTTACTCCATCAACAAAATTATTAACATCAGGGTCCCACACAAAGCTGACGCCTTCATCGGAATTATAGCCAACTAAGGCTGGGACATCATTAAACTTGCCTTGTTGATAGAGTTTATATTGGTCACCTTTGATCACATAACCGTCAACGATAGGCCAGCCACCAGGCAGTGACCATCCTTTTGGAATAAAGGTGTCTGCGCTCATTTTACGCAGCTGTGCAATGGAGGTTGTGCCAAACTGTTTTACATAGTCGAAACCTTCTGCTTGAGCCTGCTCTAAGGTCGACATGTTTTCACCAGGGTAGTTTTTAATGCGAGTAGGGCCAAATGAACCGCCACTTTGCGAAATAACTTTGTTAAATAGACCACTTGCTAACGGTGACGCTGCAAGCATACTCACTGATATACCGCCCGCGGATTCACCCGCAATAGTGACATTGTTAGCATCACCACCAAAATAGCTGATATTGTTTTTAAGCCACTTTAAGGCGGCTATTTGATCGAGCAAACCATAATTACTCGACACCCCAGCTGGGCTTTCTTTATTAAGTTCCGGATGGGCTAAAAAACCTAATTGACCGACACGATAGGCGATAGACACTACGATAACGCCTTTATTCGCAAGTTCACTACCATCAAAAATAGGATCGGATGAACTGCCAAAACTAAAGCCTCCCCCGTAAATCCAAACTAATACAGGGAGCTTGTCTTTATCAGATTGTGCTGGCGTCCAAATATTTAAATATAAACTATCTTCGCTGATCCCAGATACAGGGTCACCAGCTTGAATTGGGGCGGGTGCATATGCTTGTGCTTTAAGGACCCCTTGCCATTTTTCTGCTGGTTGTGGGGCTTTCCAGCGAAGCTCGCCTACGGGGGGCTTGGCAAACGGCACACCTTTAAAAATAGCCAGGTTTTGCTGAGCTGTGCCTTGTAGTTTACCTTGTGTCACATTCACTTGGGTTAGCGGCTCTGCGTGAACAGTGACCGTTGTTGCAGTAAATAATGCTGCCCATAAAAACCGCTTAAGTGTTGCTGTGTTCATAATCATTCCTTTTCAAATTGCTTTGCTTTTATATCCCAACTGACAAAATCAGCGGTTTGGCCCTGTAAAAATAACTCTGTATTGCTTTGTTTATCTTTTAATTGCCAATCCAACCATTTAATCGCTAACTTTGAGAACGACCCACCAAACGGCTGTTCAAACGTACCAGAGTGTCCAGCTGTTTTATGATTAGCAAACACAATAGGCACATGATTTATGCGTTGATAATCAAGCTTGGCATTGTCAGTGGCAATATCAGTGGGTCCACCAACAAGGTAGATAACAGGCGCATGCAAGTTTTGCAGTGACTTAACATCAGCGTTTGCCATGGTCATATCACCAATACCTGAATTAAACATTAAATAACTGCTGACCCTTTTATCTGCCCCTGTGGCAAGTAGTTGCGCGCCGCCACATGATTGGCCTGCAATAGCGATTTTCTCAAGATTTGCGCTTTGGTAAAATTCACTCAGCGGATTTGCAGATTGCGCTGTGATCCAATCAATCGCGTGAGGGATCATGCTATTACTGGCTTTATTTAAGGGCCTGTCATCAAGGCTTTTTTGCATTTTTCCTAATGCAATCAATAAGTAACCATGCGAGGCAATGTCTGAGAGCATATGCTCAAAGGGATATGATGTATCCATACAGCCGCCATTAGCAAAGACTACAACGGGTAATTTTATTGACTGATTTAACTCGTTCGGGCGGTATATAACATAGTTACCTAACGAGGTTTCAGTGGCTGCAATGGCGCTAAATAGGCCACTGCCACCTTGATCTATCACTTTAAAGTCGGCTGTTTTAGCAAAGCCAAGTGAGGGTATCAAGCATAGTAAGGTGATTAAAAGACGTTGCATAGCTCCTTCCTTAGTTAATATTGTATTATAAATACCACTGTATATGATGTTGTGTTTGTTGAAAATAAAAAGTTAAAAAAAAGCCAGACTCTCGTCTGGCTTTTTATGACAACAAACTATTGGGTAAGGCAGCTCACCCTAAATAGCTTACTCTTGTGCAGTAGCTGCATCGTAGAGTGCTTTGATTGCGTCAGCATCGATTGCGCCGTTAAATACTTTTAACTCATCAACCGCGCCGTTGTATGGTGTATCCCAGTAGTTTACACCTAACGCAAATTCATTGGTTTCGCCCTCAACAGTAAACACGCGAGGGAAGCCACCTGCTTCAATTTTAAGCTCACCGTTTAAATACATCTTCAAGGTGTCACCGTTGGTTCCGTCAACAGTGAAGGCAACATGTGACCACTCTTTGGCTGGCAGTCGCATGCCTAAATCACCATTATCAAAAAACGCACCGCCGCCATTTGCCCAAAGGCGAGTCGTATTCGAATCAACCATCGAAGGCACTAGACTTATCCAAGATGCCGAGCTTGCACCTGCAAAAAATGCAGTGGTGTAATCTGAGAACGTTTCCGGCTTTAACCACATAGACACAGAGTAATCATTGGTAGTGATCAAGTTATTTGGTAAACGAACCCCTGAACCTTGTAGGAATACTGCTTGGCCTTTAATACCTTCAACAAAAGTGACGTTACCGCCAGTGTTATCAATACGGTCGCCAGTAGGCTTGGCGTTTGCGTAAGCTGCTTTAAGTTCAGCTAAGTCGCCTTCAAAACTATATTCTGCAGGGGCAAGTGATTTAACGGTAACTTCAAAAGTTTTGGTATCGGTAAAGTCTTTATAGTTAATTGTTGCAGTTAAAGTAACAACTTGGTCACCCGTATTGGCGCTTGGCTGATTAACAACGGCAGTGCCATTAACCGGTTTTAAGAACTCCTCATTATTTGATGTCCAGCTAATCCCTGACACAAATGGCCCAACACGAGGCAATTCAAAGCTTTCACGTATGGCAGTCACATCACCTAAATCAAGTGCATCCGTAATGAAGGTTTCAAACTTAGTAGGATCAGTTAGGTTATTTATCGCTGCACCATTGATATCTAAGCTGTTTAATGCGTAATCATAGACAATAAATTCATCGATTTGACCTTGGAATGGTGTATCCCAGCCAAAATTTACACCCAGTGCAAATTTAGCTGTATCAGCACTAAACATATCAGGGCGTGGCATTGAGCCAACAAGTGAGCCGTTAGAGTAGTATTTCATTGTGCCATTGGCATAATTAATAGTGACATGGTTCCATTCACCTGGCGTGGCACCTTGAGTCATCTCAATTTGATTCCACTGCTCAACCTCTGGTTCAACTAGGTAGCGACTCCATAAAATTGTATTTGTGGTGAAATGAGGCGCGCCCCCCGGGATATAACTTACCCAGCGATCAGCGTTTTCAGCGGCAAAAAAGGCAGGGCTATAGCCAGTTACAACGTCAGGTTTAGACCAAAATGAAACTGTGTAGCTATCTGAGTTGATTATGTCATCAGGTAAACGAACACCGGTTGCACCATCAAAGTTAAATGCTTGGCCTGTTTGACCGGCAGTATAGGCCGGCGTACCAACACCTGTATTGTCCAAGTTGTTATCAGTGGTCATGGCATCAGCAAGGTTGCTTAAATTATCTGTTAAGCCGTTTTCAAAGCTATAGTGCGCAATCGCATTTTTAAATACGGGGCGCGCTTTTAGATTCACATTGAACGTTTTGGTGATAGTTTCACCATTAAGTGACATATTAGCGGTTAATGTAACTGCTTGATCGCCCCGATCAGGGGTGGGAATAAATACGGAGCCATTTGCATCAATGTAATATTCATTACTTGATTCCCAGCGAATAGTCGTACCCGCTTTCCCTTTGGTTGGCAATGAACAACCTTCATCATCAATTGTCAGCTCAGTTTTTATATCCAGTGCATCGCTCACGGTTGCTAGAACACTGGCAGTTTCATCAATTTCCGCTACTTTACTGCCCCAGACTGTGGTGTTTTCTAGTGATACTGCAGAGAAAGTAACCACTAAGTCTTGCTTTCCATCATCCCATTGCCATTTAGCCACACCGTAGTAAGTGCCAGACTCAAGTTCAAGTTTAACGCTTGAATCATCAACCATGTACCAAATACCAGTTTCATCACCTGTTACTGAATGATCGGCATTTAAAGCAATGTGCGTAGAGCGCACTGCGCTGGTATTAACATCAGTCCCATGGTTTATAAATTTGTAGTAACCGTATAGTTGCTCAGCCACCACTAAATTATCACCCTCTAGAGGCACATAACGTTGCGGTGAGGTTACCGGCCAACCGGTTGAATTAATGAACATCTCATGCACGCGAACTTGGTGAGCTTCACTCGCTGTTGGAAACGGTGTAGAGGTTTGTGGGAAACGCGTGTGGGTAATCAATAAGTGACGGCCAGTCGCTTCGTCGTAATGGGCAGAGTTATGGCCCGGTGATTGATAACCCCATGCTGGTGAGGTTTCCCCTAGCTCTTGGGTGTATTCAAAGCCACCTAATAGTTTTTCACCAATCTCTAAACCACCAACAGCGGCAATATCATTGCCTGCGGTATCTAAGTATGGGCCATCCGGAGTTTTTGAACGTGCTACACGAATGTTATAGCCACCGTTTACATCAAAACCAGCTACTGAGTAAAATAAATAATAGTAGTCACTTTCAGTGCTATACATAGCAAAGGCGCCTTCAATAGCTCTAAAGTCACCACCCACCAAATGTTTACCATAGCCTTGCTCAGCATCTGGCGTACCCGTTTCTTCATCCATTGCCAGTACAAAGATACCGCCAGAATATGAACCATAAACCATCCATAATTGGCCATCTTTATCATAAAAGGCAGCTGGGTCAATGGCATTCGGGTCAACGGCGCCATTCCACGTTGTTTGGCCGTTATCAAGAGGGTACTGTGCAAACTCTTCATCGTTGCGATAGCCACTGCGTAAAAATACGCCTTTATTTTTATATGGACCTTCAATATTATCAGCTTCTGCAAGGCCTAAGTATGAGCGGTTCCAGCATACTTCATCGACTACATCGGGTGTGTCAGGATTATCTTGAGCGCAATGGTTATAGTAAAACCAAAACTTGCCATTGGGTGCTTTAACAACATCAGCAGCCCAGTTACCAGTAAAGCCATCTGTCCATTGAATACCCTCTGCAATTTCGCTCGTGTAATTAAAGTCAAAAAGCGGGCTTTCATTCACGGCTTCATTAGCGGAAAGGCTTGAAATCATTTCCCAGTTTAATAAGTCTGTTGATTTTGCTGCCGCTAAATGCGAACCAAAAATGTAATAAGTACCGTCAGTTTCAATGACTGATGGATCGTGCACACCAACATAAGTAACCGCCACATTACCTCGTTCATTGTATTTAACACTATCACTGACAGTTGGTTTGGTACTTTGTGGCTGGGCAACTGCTGGTGATGACTCAAGCTTAGTGCCTTCCTCGGAGCATGCTGTAACAGCTAAAGCGCAGGTGATCACCATCGCTAATTTGGTTAGTTTCATTTTTGTGTGTCCTCTTTATATCGAGATATTGTTGTTATTTAATTATGTGTTCAATGAATGCCAGAGTCTGAAATGCAAACTAAAATGCTATTATAATTTTATAGTACAATTTTAACTGTGCAAGTTTATTACATGAGTAAATTTCTTGTTAATTGCGTTGCGTGTCTAACTTGTTAATTTATAAGTTATTTTATTTTTTTTAGGTAGGTTGGATAAATATTTAGCTGACTAAAGAAAGCAGTGATTAACATAAAATAGATACAAGGGTTATTTTATGATGTTATTTTTAAATAGTTGAAGATTTTGATTCTGACAGATTTAAGTGAGGAGCATTTATGGTTTAAAAATGCTCCTACACGAGTTATGTGCTAGCTAGTTTTGGCTTTCAATCCCTTCGGATGTCATTATTACGCGTTTTAATGAACCATCTTTATTGTAATATAGCGGGTCTATTGCCACCGAGCGGCGAAAGCGTCCGCCACTGGGCTTACCGTCTTTTGGTGGTACTGCGCCAGTGTGATAAATAAAGTAACTTTTACCTTTAAATTCTATAATTGACTGATGATTAGTTTCACTGTTTCCTGCAATTTCATTTAAAATGCCTTTATATTCCCATGGACCATGAACACTTTTACTCATGGCATAACAGATTTTTTCAGGGAACTCGCATGCATAAGAAACATAATAGTATTCATCTTTCTTATGAACCCACAGTGCTTCGGTAAAGTTTGGTAAATCAATGGTTTTAATTTCACCATCGAGATGAAGTAAGTCATCACTAAGTTTTACATATTTAGGTATTAAGTTGCCAAAAAATAGGTAGGTATCACCGTTCTCTTCTTCATAGATAGCCGGATCAATATCATCCCAATCATTAGGAGTGTGTTTAGTCATGTCATCGGTAACAAGAGCGTGACCGATAGCATCTTTAAATGGGCCTGTGGGTGACTTTGATGTTGCAACACCAATAGCAAAACCGGGTTTAGTATCATCATGGCGCACAGTGGTGAAAAAATAAAAGGTACCGTTGCGCTCGATCATATGCGATGCCCATGCCTCTCCTTTCGCCCATTTAAAGTCAGTAGCTTTCATAATTGGGCCGTGTTTTTTCCAATTCATCATATCGGTTGAGGAAAATGCGAGCCAGTCATGCATTTCAAAAAAAACATCGTTGTTAGGAGCTTCATCGTGGCCAGTATAAAGATAAACCGTGTTGTTGTGTACAAGTGCAGCAGGATCAGCAGTAAATATATCTTTGAAAAGTGGATTTTGTGCAATAGCCAAGCTACTCGAAAGTAATAAAGGCACAGTAAGGTATTTTAAATTAAACATTAGTTCTCCCCATGGGTAGTAATGTAGTGAACAAAAGATGCTTTAAAAATTACAAGTATAATAACAAAAGTCAATAATTTGTATTATTATATTTTCATTGTGAAAATATAGAGTGCTATCTAGTTTTTATTTTAAATTCATTATTATCAGTGCTTTGCCTTTTAAATCTAAATGTAGTTAATGGGGGAATTAGTTTTATGCTGCTTATTTTTAATTCAAAAATTATATTGACTGTTAAATAATCATACAATACTATTAAATTGAGGCAGCAATTAATTAACATATCAACACAATACACAAATCAATATTCTCAACTGACAACAAGCATATTGAAGTGGTAAACCAGAGACAGAAGCACCTAATTAATCTGTCAATATAACTATAATTTGGAGAGCACCGCTAATGTTAAAAAGAACACACATAGCTAGCGCAATTTTAATGGCAATATCGACTCAATTTGCCTATGCACAACAAGAGCAAACACAAGCTCAAAAAGTAGATGCCGATGCAATAGAGGTTATTGAGGTATCGGGAATACGTGGAAGTTTAAATAAAGGTTTGAACATTAAGCGACAGTCATTACAAGTTGTTGATGCGATTGTTGCCGAAGATATAGGTAAGTTTCCAGATAACAACGTTGTTGAGGCGCTACAACGGGTAACAGGCATACAGGTTACCGACCGTGGTGCTGGCGAGGTAAACACAGTATCTATCCGAGGTTTGACGGACGTGACAACAACGGTCAATGGTCGACAAGTATTTACAGCTTCAGGTCGTAATGTAGCGCTTGCAGATATTCCAGCAGCTTTATTAGAAAGTGTTGATGTATTCAAAACGCGTTCCGCTTCGCAAGTAGGTAGTGGTATTGCAGGTCAAATTGATATCAAAACTCAGCGTCCATTTAACTTTGATGGTTCAAAAGTAGTTGTTTCTGCTCGGGGAGTTTACCAAGACCAAGTAGAAGATGTTGATCCAATTTTATCTGCACTGGCGAGTAATCGCTGGGAGTCAAGCATGGGGGAGTTTGGTGCGTTGATCAACCTCTCATATGCTGAAACAAATTATCGTGACCAAAATATGGCCGCAGGTGCAATGGTACCATTTATGACTCTTAATCCGGCTACAGGGTTTGCGCCGTTCGAACGAATTCAGGTTAAAGATGGGCGTGTAAGTGAAAACCCTATTTGGCAACCAGGGCTCGAGAATGGCTTACCATATCAATCTGGCTCAACGCTTGATGTTAATGGTGTGCCAACTGAATATTATCTGTCACGCGATGCCGTTTTTTCTAATGACTTAACTGGTAAGCGTGAACGCCCAGCAGCTAACCTTTCATTGCAATGGCGCCCTAATAGCGACTCACAATATACATTTGAAGCATTTTATAATGGTTTCCGCAATGAATCATTTAATTCACTTAGTTTTACTTTTGTCGATTTTTGGGGGCAGGCTGACAACATGGCTCCACCAGTAACGTTTGATGGCACTAATGTTATAAAAGAGCGTTATGTTGATGTGCCCTATGGCTTCAATAGTGGTGATTTAACTGTAAGTCAAACAGACAGCTACGTGTTTGCATTAGGTGGAGAATGGACTATTAATGATAACTTTAATTTGTCTTCTGAAGTTTATTATCAGAATAGTAAGTTTGAAACTGAGTTTTTAGCAATGCGAAGTGAACGTGTTGCCTATGGTTTAAATGTTGATTTCAATGATAAGGATGGCATGCCGGGACTAGAATACTTAGATAACCCTGCGACATCCGTTAATGAAGCTGATTTAACCGATACCTCTCAATGGAATGTTGCTCAACTGTATGATAATGGTGGTAATCGCAAAGGTGATTCATTAACGTTTACATTAGATGGTGAACTGTTTGTCAATACTTATGGTTTTGATGAAGTGAACTTTGGTATTAAGTACGATAGTAAAGGAGCTTCAGAAGCGTCACGAGAATCTAGATTTGACGTAGATATTCTTGGGCAATCCTTTTCATCACTGGACGAGAGTTTAGCTTCAGTAAATGAAGATTTTTTTGATAGCAAAGCAAACTGGCCATCATCTTGGGTTGCACCAAGTGGTCACTATATTCATGCTAATCGTGGCTATTTCCGTGAACTATACGGCATAAAACCTGAAAGTTTATTACTAGAAAAAACATTCGATGTTGAGGAGAAGTCTTACGCGGCTTATATTCAAGGTAATTTTTCAAGCACATTATTTGGTCGTGAAATTGATGGCCAAGTAGGTCTTCGCTACGAAAATGCTAAAGTAGATATGACCTTCTTTGATATTGATCAAAACCCTACCGCTGTTAGTTCGGCAGAAAATAGTTCATCGGCTTGGTTACCTAGCTTTGTTGTCCGTTACCATTTAAGCGAGGATTTACTTGCCCGTGCAGCCTACACTCAGACTATTCGTCGCCCTGAGTTTTCACAGCTAAATTCGTTTATATATTATACTGAAGATGTAACGGATATTGGTTATGGGACTGCAAATGGGGGAAATCCAAGTATAGAGCCCGTTGAATCGAAAAACTATGATTTAACATTAGAGTGGTATTTTGCAGAAGCAAGTTCACTCTATGGGACATTATTTAAGCGCGATATTGAAGGGTTTGTTTACGGCTCTAACCGTATTATTCAATATCAAGGCCCAGATGCGACTGAACCTGAGGATTATATCCTTACTCAACCAGATAATTCGTCAAATGGAACATTGAATGGTTTAGAATTAGGTCTTGTGTATTTCCCTGACAACTTGCCTGATTGGTTAATGGGTGCAGGTGTTCAAGCGAGTGCTACCCTACTTGATTCAAAACAAGACTTACCAAAGTATAATGATGTAGGTGAGTTAGTTGGTACAGATTCGCGTGATATGTTTGGTGTGTCTGAATTATCTTACTCAACAGTTCTCATTTATGAACGTGAAGACTTTGATATACGTTTGGCCTATCTATGGCGTGATGATTTCTTAAATAGTTACGAGGCAGCACAGTTTGCTAACCCGCTGGGTATATACCGTAGCCCTGAGAAGAGCTTAGATTTTCAGATAAGCTATGATGTTACAGAAGATCTGATGGTGACATTTGATGGTACTAACTTAACACAAGAGACGTATCAAAGTTATTACGAGTACCCAACTACTCATAATTCAAATAATGCACTATATAGCCGCACGTTTGCATTAGGTGTGCGTTACTCTTTCTAATAATCTACTTAAATTAAAGCCTCAGACTACCTGAGGCTTTTTTATTGTGAAGGTAGTACGTTTAATTCCCACCTTATCTTTACGAAAATAGTTGCATGCTAATTAGTATGATAATACTATTTATGTTATTAGCATTAAGTTTACAAAAATAACGAATTCAATGAACATCACAATGCTTTGCAATCGAAATTAGATTCGATACTTGTATAACATATTAATAATGATGGTCTTTTTTCTTTTTTAAATATGTTGCTTTATATAACATATTTTAAAAATCAGGTAGTTGTATGGAAAATCAAAAGTTATCAGTTGTTGAAAAAGTCGGTTTTGGTGCCGGTGATATGGCAGTAAACGTTATGGTTGCTGCATTATTTTATTTTATGTCGTTTTTCTACACCGACATTTATGGTCTTGACCCTGTTGATATGGGGATTTTATTTTTAGTTGCACGTTTTGTTGATGCGTTTACTGACCCATTAATGGGCGTGATTACCGATAAAGTAAAAACACGCTGGGGGCAGTTCCGCCATTGGTTCTTATTTTTATCTGTGCCCTATGGGATTTCAATCGTTCTACTATTTACCACGCCAGATTTTGATTACAACATGAAGTTGGTATGGGCTTATCTTACCTATTTATTTGCCACCTTAATGTTTACTGGTGTGGCTATTCCTTATATTTCATATATCGGTGTATTAACCGCAGATCCAAAAGAGCGATTATCCGCAAACGGATACCGAATGTTTTTTGCCAAAATAGCGAATGTAGTTATTGTGTTTTCAGTTCCCTTACTAGCGTCTTTGTGGGGCGGTGGCGATATTGCTCATGGTTATAAACTGGCAATGATTTTAGTGTCCACTTGTGGTGTAGCATTGTTTCTATTTTGTTTTTTTACTACTCGTGAACGTATTACTCATGAACCTCAGACAGAAAGCATCGCAACACAATTTAAAACATTATTGAAAAACGATCAGTGGTTATTATTATGTGCTGCATGCGTGCTCGGTACTTTAGGTTACGCAATTCGTGGCAGTGTCGCTATGTATTATGCAACTTATTATTTAGGTGAACCAAGTCTTGCTGGAGCGTTTACCAGTGCTGGTATTGCCGCATCAATTGTATCTATGATCGCTAGTACATGGATCACCCAACGCTATTGTAAAATGAAGCTATTTCGTCAATCACAAATCGCGGTGTTATTCATATCTGTTGTAATGTATTTTGCTGTGCAACCTGGAGATGTATATCTTGCCTTCTTTTTATACATTATTCTTTCCTTTGTGGTTGATTTACACGCCCCTGTGTTTTGGTCAGCCATAGCTGAAGCCGTTGATTATGGTGAAATTAAAGACGGTGTACGTGCCTCAGGATTATCGTTTGGTGGCATCTCATTTTGCCAAAAAGCGGGTGGCGGGTTAGCAGGTCTTGCCGGTGGTTTACTATTAGCATTTTTTGAATACAAACCAAATGTTGAGCAAACAGAATTCACCTTGATGGGTCTTGCTTTAATGCTGACTGTTATTCCAGGAGTATTTCATGCATTGCTGGGCTTTATATTAAAGAAATACAAAATTACAGATCAATATTATACCGACATGGTTAAAAACCAACGGTTACCAGAATAATTTTAGGAGCATTTATGTCAACTTTACCTAAGCCTTTGATCCCACAACGTGCTGACCCATATATTCATAAGCACACAGATGGTTATTATTATTTTACCGCGTCTGTTCCTGCCTATGATGGCATTGAACTACGTCGTGCAAAGACGCTTGAAGGACTTGCAACGGCAACACCAAAAATGGTCTGGATGAAGCCACAAACAGGTCCGTACTCGGAGCTTATTTGGGCACCTGAGATCCATTTTAATGATGGCGCTTGGTATGTTTATTTTGCCGCAGCACCGAGTCGTGAAATTAAGCACGATTTATTTCAACACCGTATGTATGCAATTAGCTGTAAAGATGCGGATCCGATTGAAGGCGAGTGGCAGTTTTGCGGTCAAATTGAAACCCCATGGGATACTTTTTGTTTAGATGCCACGACTTTTTATCATAATGATGAGCTTTATTATTGTTGGGCACAAAAAGAACCAGGTGTAAAAGGTAACTCAAATCTGTACTTGGCAAAAATGTCATCACCAATAGAGATCTCTGGCGAAATCACGCGTTTAACCATCCCTGAACTTGATTGGGAAATAATTGGTTTTTGGGTGAATGAAGGCCCTAACGTACTTAAACGTAACGGTAAAATATTCTTAACGTATTCAGCCAGTGCCACCGATGAAAACTATGCTATGGGCTTGCTATATGCGGACCTAGATAGTGATTTATTAGATATAAATAGCTGGACTAAAGTACTAGAGCCGGTATTTCGTAGTAATGAGCCTAAGTCGATGTTTGGCCCCGGGCATAACAGTTTTACGCAAGATGAAAATGGTAATGACGTACTGGTTTATCACTGTCGTCAATATACTGAAATTGAAGGTGACCCACTGTGGAATCCAGATCGTCATACCTTCACAAAATCATTAAATTGGGATGATAACGGTATGCCTGTTTTTGGTAAACCTGGCGAACGATAAAAATAACAAAAGGACTCTGTGTATGTTTGATTTAGCAGCAAAAAAATTACCACACGTTATTAGTTTTTCACTTGCGGTAATGTTGTTATCGGCTTGCAGCGAACACCCAAATACAGATGATAAAACTGTTAATACGCATCATACACAGAGCACACCACAACAACTTTTTGCACTTGAGCAAGTTAGCTTAAGTGCAAGCCCGTTTTTACATGCCCAGCAAACTAACGTTCGTTATTTATTGGCATTGCACCCAGATCAATTATTAGCTCCTTACTTACGTGAAGCTGGTATCGAGCCCAAAGCGTCATCTTATGGTAATTGGGAAGACTCGGGACTTGATGGTCACATTGGCGGTCATTATTTATCGGCGTTAAGCCTTGCGTGGGCTGCAACTGGCGATGAAGAACTAAAGCGCCGTTTAGATTACATGTTAAATGAGCTACAACGCGCCCAACAGGTTAATGACGGTTATTTAGGAGGCATACCAAATGGTCAAGCAATGTGGCAACAAATTCATGATGGTAATATTAAAGCCGATTTATTTAGTTTAAATGATCGTTGGGTGCCACTTTATAACATAGACAAAATTTTTCATGGTCTGCGTGATGCTTATTTGATTGCAGGCAGTGAGCAAGCAAAAACAATGCTGTTTGGTTTAGGCGAATGGTTTTTAAACTTAACCTCTAAGTTAAGCGATGAACAAATTCAACAGATGCTATATTCAGAATACGGTGGTTTAAATGCGGTATTTGCTGATATGGCTACTATCGGTAATGATAAACGTTACTTAAAACTAGCACGTCAATTTACTCACCATAGCATTGTCGATCCGCTGTTAAAAAAACAAGATAAGCTAACTGGCTTACATGCTAATACCCAAATTCCAAAAATTATTGGTATGTTGAAGGTCGCTGAGGCCAGTGATGATGAAGCGTGGCAACAAGGCGCAGATTATTTTTGGCAAACAGTGACTAAAGAGCGCTCAGTGGCTATTGGTGGTAACAGTGTACGTGAGCATTTTCACGACAAAAAAGACTTTACCGCGATGGTTGAAGATGTTGAAGGCCCGGAAACCTGTAACACGTATAACATGATGAAACTCAGCAAGCTGCTGTTTCTGAAAACCGCGGACACTCGCTATTTAGAATACTACGAGCGCGCAACCTATAACCATATTTTATCGTCGCAACATCCTGAGCACGGTGGGCTTGTGTACTTTACGCCGATGCGTCCTGGGCACTATCGTATGTATTCATCGGTACAAGATTCAATGTGGTGTTGTGTCGGTTCGGGTATCGAAAATCATAGTAAATATGGTGAGCTGATCTACAGTAAAAATGACGATAACTTATGGGTAAATCTATTTATTTCAAGTACGCTTGATTGGCAGCAACAAGGCTTAAAAGTAACTCAACAAAGCCATTTTCCTGATGCTAATAATGTTACATTGGTTTTCAATACATTAGATAAAAAGGATAATTCACCAGCGCAGTTGCATATTCGTAAGCCAAGTTGGATCACGGGTGATTTACAGTTTAAGCTTAATGGCAAACCTATAAATGCCACTGCAGAGCAGGGTTATTACGCAATAAAACATGATTGGCATGATGGCGATAAACTCGCTTTTTCCTTAACCCCAAAGCTGTACACAGAGCAACTGCCGGATGGCCAAGATTACTATGCGGTATTGTATGGTCCTGTGGTAATGGCAACCAAAGTACAAGCGTTTAAAAACGAGCAGTTGAATTTTGTGGCAGACAACAGCCGCATGGGTCATATTGCAGCAGGGCCTACCTGTCCATCCGAAGCACTTCCTATCATGCTCAGTGAACCTGAGCAGTTTATTGCTGATTTAAAGCGAGCGCCTAGCGCTGAACTTGCATTTACCACAGATAAAAATGTCGCAATAGCCCAGCAGGGTATAGGGAGTACACAAACAACTCAGTTAATTCCGTTCTTTAGGCTTCATGATAGTCGCTATCAAGTTTACTGGCCGCAGCAAAGTGAAGCCGAATTTACTCAGTTCGTGAAAGATTCAAAAGCTGCTGAACAAGCAAAAGAGCAATTACGATTATTGACGGTTGACCAAATTACACCGGGTGAACAACAGCCTGAAGTAGAGCATGACTTTAAAGGCGAAAACACCCGCGCAGGCGTAAATAATGGCCACCATTGGCGTGATGCAACAGGTTGGTTTGAATACACATTAGCCAACCCAGAACAGCAAGCAGTGGCATTGCGTATTCGTTATTTTAATGCTGATGTAGGCCGTAAGTTTACCATCACTATTAATGGTGAGGTGTTGGCAAAAGTAAGTTTGCCGACTCAACAAACTGATACAGAATTTTATAGCATTGATTACCCGTTAACCGATGTAATGCAACAAGCATCATCGTTAACACTGCGTTTTAGCGCCGAGCAAGGCTCTATTGCTGGTGGTATTTACGGTATTCGCTTAATTAATAAGTAGCAGAGTGAGCATGACTTTACACCATACCCAGAGTAAGCACTCAAAAGTGAGTGAACGACGCTACCCACTTGCTGAGCAATATATCACGCAGCCTGGCGTGCACGTCACAGGTTCTGGTTTAATGTATCGTGTAATTGAGCTTGGCAGTGGTGAACCACCTTCATGGGATGCCACTGTTAAGGTGCAGCAGCGCGTGATGACTGCAACAGGGCATGTGCTTTATGATACGCGGCAAATCGAGCAATTGGCAGAGTATGAAATAGCAGAAGCGATAGAAGGTTTGCAAGAAGCACTCATGCTGATGCCGAAAGGCAGCCGTTACGAGCTTTTGATTTTACCGCATCTTGCCTACGATATTTACAGTGTGGCACTTAACGAGTCATTAGCGGCCAGTAGTGAACAGCTTATTTTTATGGATATTACTCTAATCGATTTTAATTAAGATACAAATTGAGTATTAAATTAAAGTATAAAAAAACCTGCAATTTGCAGGTTTTTTTAGTTTCATTATTTATACTGTTGCATTACTTCTCAATCAGCTTAGTGGTGCGCTTGTTTAGATCTTTGCTATCAACTACTGGCCAGTTATCGTCCCAAGTCATCGGTAGGATACGTAATTTTTGTAAGCCGTTATCAGCGCTTTCATAGGCATGAAGTACTAAATAGTCTTTTCCATCAAAGGTGTAGGCGGCATTATGGCCAAGTGCTGCCCAGTCTTTATTACCTTCGATCACCAGTGAACCACCGCCATTATTTAAGTCTCGACCTTCTTTATCAAGGTAAGGGCCTTCTACATTCTTACTGCGCCCTACACGAACATTATAAGTACTGTCTAAACCTTGGCAGCATTTATCAAACGATACAAATAAATAGTAATAGCCATTCTTTTTAAAGATATACGGCGCTTCTACAGGGCCGTGTTCAGTGTTAGGGCGGGCTGAAATGCTATGCCATTCTTGCGGTTGAGCAAGTCGTACCATATCATCATCAAGTTTTACTAATTTAAGGCCACCCCAAAACGAACCAAAACTCATCCACGGCGTGCCGTTGTCATCTTCAACAATAGCAGGGTCAATCGCGTTCCAGTTATCACGCTCAGGCACAGACTGTATAACTATACCGTGATCTATCCATTTATAATCGGGTGATTTAGGGTCTAGAGTTTCGTTAACCGTTACACCAATCGCAGAGGTGTTTTTACCAAACGCAGACACAGAATAATAAAGATAAAATTTGCCATCTTTTTGGTATACATCCGGCGCCCAAAGGTGGCCACCAAAGTCACTGGCAATGCGTTTTGCCCAGCTTGGCTCATCTTTAAATACGCGGCCAGTAAGCTGCCAATTTTTCATGTCTTTTGATTCGTAATAAGTGATCCCCATACCCGTGCTAAAGACGTAATAGGTATCGCCTTCTTTAGTCATTACAGGGTCGTGTACTTCAACTTGTTTAGCCATGGAATTACTTGCTAAACAAAGTAATGTACTTGCACCGAGCAGTTTACATGTATGAGCGAACTTTTTTGCGCGTTTCATAGTTGCCTACCTTTTTTATTTTATTCATTACACTTATTCAGCTACTATAATATAAGTAATACAATATTAACAATGGAAATTAAACTATAAAAATAGGAAATACCATGGCCAAGAATCTGATTGCCACTGCAATGGTAAGCGTACTTAGTATGTCATGCTTTTACAGTGTTGCAGAGGCAAATAATAATCCAACATTGATGCCAATTGATAACCCAATTGTTTTGCAACGCGCTGATCCTTGGTTGGTCCGCGATGAAAAAACCGGTTGTTATACCTTTATTGGTACATCCCCTAAATTTGATGAAATAGAGCTTCGTCAAGCGTGCCGAATTAATGACTTGAAACTAGCAGAGCCAAAAGTGATTTGGCATAAAAATGAAAAAGGCCCAATGAGTACCAATATTTGGGCACCAGAGCTACATAAAGTTGATGGCAGTTGGTATATTCATTTTGCAGCGGGTGATGTAGAAAAGCCGTTTAGTATCCGCATGTATGTGCTTAAAAATGACAGTAAAAACCCGATGAACGGCCAATGGCAAGAAATGGGTCAGTTAAAAACCCACCTTGATAGTTTTTCATTGGACGCTACAACATTTAGCCATAAAGGTAAGCGTTATTTAGTGTGGGCACAGCAAAACCAACCCGCAACGTATAACTCCGCATTGTGGGTTGCACAAATGGATTCACCAACATCGATAAAAGAGCCAATAGTTAATATTTCAGAGCCAACACTTGATTGGGAATTACAAGGCTATAAGGTGAATGAAGGAGCCGCAGTGATGGTCCGTGAGGGAAAAGTACTACTTACGTATTCTGCCAGTGCGACTGATCATCGATATGCAATGGGCTTGTTATGGGCCGATGCAGATGCCGATTTACTCGACCCAGCAAGCTGGCATAAGAGGCAGCAGCCAATTTTTGCTAGTAACGAAAAAGTAGGGCGCTTTGGTCCAGGTCACAATAGTTTTGTAAAAGCAGAGGACGGTGTTACAGACTTATTAATTTACCACAGCCGTGATTATAAAGAGCTTAAAGGAACACCGTTAACAGATCCAAATCGCCATGCTCGAGCGCGTATAATAAAGTGGGATGACCAAGGATTTCCTATTCTTTCGCCAGAGTTTCCGGACTAACTATAGAGCTGATAATAAAAAAGGAGCCTGTTGCTCCTTTTTAATGAACTAGGGCTGATTACTCAACCACAATCCCAACAGCGTCTAAGTAGTAGTCAGTCCAGCTATTATATTGTCCTTGTAACCACATAATGACTTTATGTTTGTCGGAATTGACTATCATAGGGCGTAAATTTTCATTGTTTTTATCATGCGTTAACTGTTCCCATTGAATACTTTTAGTATCATCATCAAGCCCAATGTGTGCGCTAAATATTTGATGCGGCATTGCTAAAGACTCACCCGTAGTCGGATTCACATTACTTGAAATAACCACATGAGTAGGGTCGCTAGGATCCACAGTGATTAAGCCTGTATAACTGGCCTCACGGTCATATAAACGGCTTCCTGCAAACGCAACTTCACGGTCATGCCATTTTTTGCCATCCCAAGATGCAATACGATAACGCTGATCTAGATTATTTAAGTAATAAGTATAAGCAACGTGTGGGTAGCCTTTATCATCAAAAGCCACTGAGCTTGTCCATGCACTTTTTTCAACACTTAAATCAACGCCACGGAAGTTGCCGCCGCCACCTTGAAATAATTTCTCTGCTTCAGATGGTTTTAATGGCCCATCCTTTTTAAGGTTTTTAATTAATGTGCCATCCACGTTATAGAAATTACCTTTTCTAAACTCAGAATAATAAATGCTGTTACCAAAGTCGCGAGGGTGGGCATCAGTGAATGACAAACCTATTGTGTCTTTGCTATTCCCTGCATAGCGTGCATACGGTCTTTGTACGCCAGGGACTTCATTTTGAATTAGATGAACATGTTCATCGCTCCAGGTAGCACCATCGTCTTTTGATGTAACATACGTTGGATTCCAATCAATACCGCGATAAAGGTTATAAAGTGTTCCTTCATCGGGTAAGTCGTATAAGTTCATGTAGGTTACGTTGGCAGGACTTTGTATCGTTTTCTCTTCGCCCCAACTTAAAAAATTGTCAGAATTTGAAATACGGTAGTAATGTACTTTTTCACTATTATGACGTGCGTAAACGCTTAATACACTGCCATCAGGACGCGCATAAAATACCGGTGAGTTATGATCATCATGGTCAAATTTAGTTTTTAATGTGGTACGACCGAGTAGTTGCTTTTTATCAAGGTCGTAGACACCTACCGCAGCGTCACCCACACCATTGCCAGCAACGCTACCGATAATTAATTTACCGTTTTGGATAATGGCGCGGGGATCTTGAAACCAACACCACCCTGCATTATGCATTAACGTTTGAATTGTATTGTGAGCGACGTGTTTTTTTGGTTTTTCATCTTCAAGTAGTTTATACACTTCACTACCGGCTGCTAAAAATGCCCCAACACCATACACTTCAGTGTAATCTGGAAATGAATCTCCAGGAGCTGCGCCTACAGGTTGTACGAAGGCTAGCATGCCATCATCGGTAACTGAACCTGAAATCGCACGCCATGCTTTCATTAATGCAGGGCGATACGTTTCTTTATCAAGGTAGCCATTATTGATACCCCATGCTAAACCAAATGCGTAGAATGATGTACCACTGGTTTCTTTGATGGGATAACCTTGTGTACCACCAAGTAAACCCATAGACCATGTGCCATCTTCACGTTGTATTTCAATTAAACGTGCGGCCATCTTTTTATATAAATTAATGTAAAAGTCACGTTTTTCCCAAGTCACTGGTAAGTCCGGAATCATCAGTGCTAATCCACCAAATACCCAGCCATTGCCACGAGCCCAAAAAACGTCTTCGCCATTTTTTTCGTGTTTATCAAAGAAACTAGAATCACGCCAAAATAGCTGACCTTTCTTACTCCACAATAGGTCGTATGTTGCTTTATACTCTTGGTGCATAAAGTCTAAATACTTTTCTTCACCGGTAATTTTAGCTAAACGTGCCCATACAGGCGGTGCCATAAATAATGCATCACACCAGCCCCAACGATCATGGGCATGGGTATTTTCAGCAAGCCAATCAAGAGTGCCGGTTTTTGGGTGAGCCAAAATCCAGTCAAATTGCTTACGGGTGGGTTCGAGCATTTTTGGCTGATGGAAGTCTTCGTATAAAGACAGATAAAATTGACCTACCGTGTGATCATCGGCATGATAAGGGCGTTGGTGTAGAGCCCAGTCATTTCGCTGACCAATTTCCATTAAAAAGTTTGTATATTTATCATCATCAGCAATTTTACGCCATTCGTTCATACCCGCGTAAAGGGCACCATGATGCCACTCTAAATCATGATATTGTTCGCGATTCATCCACTGGGGTGGTTTGCGTGGTAGTGCGCGGTATTTACCTTCTTCTGCAAAATTTGCAATTTGCCAGTCTGCTACTTTTTGCGTTAGTGACTTTACAGATTCTGCGGTTACTTGTGTGTTTTTATCTTTGGCTAAATAGTTACTCGCATAATCTTGCCATTGTTTGGAGGTTGTTATGTCACCCGCTTTAGACCAAGCAAACCCTCCATAATAGGTAATTTCACCCGCTTTATTCGTCTGCGCAACAAGCAGAGCATGCGAGCGATCTTTCTTATCACTTTGTTGTAAAATATAGTGAGTGTGGGTAAATTTAGGCAATAAAACAGATGTGCCTACTTGGCTGCCATCAATAGTTTCCCATGTTGTTATTGCATCACCTTCAGAGTTGACATGTGTCTGTGCTTTACCATCATGGGTAGTGACCCCCACAGCAACTTTAAGCTGTATGGGTTTACCATTGTGTGTAAATTGACTTTGTACTTTATAAAATTGGCTACCTTTTTCCAGTGTGTAGCGTTTTTTCTCGGTGATGTCTTGATCGGTATACTGGTAAGTGAGCTCAAAAACGACTTTATCAGCGGTTTTTTCTATTATTGAATAATCAGTATACACATTGGGCTGTATCAGTCTGTCGCTCTTATCGGCATTTTCATCCCATAAGGCCATTGAGCCGCAGCCTAATGAATTACCAACATGATAAGGGTCGTAACCTTCACCATGATCTGCATGATAAGAGATACCTTCTCGTTCTCCTTCATACCATTTATTAATAATTGGGTAATCAACGCGTTTAAGCCAGCAGTCAGTGCCACTATTTTCTACCGAATCTTTTAAAGCAGGCCCATAAACGCGAAATGCAACCTTGTCATTTTCAAATGCAAAGTCGTCCATACGCTCAGGAACAAAGCGTGCTTCTACGCTTTTTTGGGGCATTATTGAGGAGCAGCTACTGAGTAATACTAGAGAACTTATGGATGCAATTTTAAGCAGAGTGTTCATCATCACCTCTTTATGACTGTTCATTAATTTGCACTGAGGCTAACAACACGAGAGGAAGCTACCTTGCCTAATTAATGAGAGTCCTTATCTGTATGCAAAAAAGGGGTGATAACACCCCCTATAAACGTGGGAACAACTAATTAAGTTTTACCAAAAGCGATAGTAAATAAACGTAGTGATACCGATGATCCCCGCAGTATGAATGTAATCCCACTTATCTAATCCGGCAGCTACTTCTTTTAATGTGGCTTTATCAAGACTTGAGAAGGTTAAACCTTTGAGTTGTTCATTACTGGCAGGTTTTGTGAAAATACTCACTACAATCATCAGCACAACAACCACAACAAATAATAAAATACAGTAGTACAACCAGTTCATATCGGTGATCCACGCAAATGATGAACCAGCTAAATTATCTTTAAATGGCAGTAACACTAAGCGGATCATACCCAGTACAAAACCAGACACTAAACCAGCAAAGCCAGCTGCGGGGGTGATACGTTTACTACATAAACCTAATAAAAATACAGCAGCAATACCTGGCGCGATTAGTGACTGCACGCTTTGCAGGTATTCATAGAGCACATCTGCAATTAAGCTCATTATGGGTATCCATAATAGGCCTAAAATTACAATGGCTACGGTTGCCAAGCGACCTACTTTTAACAGGTGTTTTTCGCTTGATTCAGGTTTGAACTTTTTATAAAAATCGATAGTAAATAAGGTGGCTGATGAGTTAAATAACGAGGCTAACGAGCTCATTAATGCGGCAACTAGGCCACCAATTACGATGCCTTTAACACCTGAGGGGAGTAACTCGGCAACCAAAGTAGGAAACGCTTGATCGGCACTGTCATAGCTAATAATACCTTTTGCTTTTAATGCATAAGCGATCATTCCTGGTACTAAAAAGATGAAAATAGGCAATAACTTTAAGTAACCTGCAAACATAGTACCGCGACGCGCTTCTTTAATACCTTTCGCTGAGAGTACACGTTGTACAATATATTGGTCAGTACACCAATACCAAAAACCAATAATGAATGAACCAAAAATGATGCCCGGCCATGGGAACTCGGTATCTGAGGCGCTACGGATTAAATGCATATTTATATCATTTAAGCGTTCAACCTCTGACCAGCCACCGACTTTATCCAAACCAACAACTAATATAACCACAGAGCCAATGATCAACACAGGGGTTTGTAGCACCGAGGTCCACATTATCGCTTTCATACCACCGAGTACGGTATAGATACCGGTGATCACCACTAAGCCAATAGCGGATATCCAGAAAAAGTCGATGCCCCAAATGCTTTCGATACCTAAAATAGTTTTAAACGCGATACCACCGGCATAAACAGTCACTGCTACTTTGGTGAGTACATAACTGATTAATGAGATAACCGACAAAAAAGTACGTGATTTAGAATTAAAACGACGCTCTAAAAATTCCGGCATAGTATAAACTTTACTACTCCAGTAAAAAGGCACAAACACCCAACCAAGTAATAATATTATCCACGATTGCATTTCCCAATGCGCTAACGCCATGCCTGATTGTGCACCTGCACCAGATAAGCCAACTAAATGCTCAGAGCCAATGTTTGAGGCAAAGATTGACGCACCAATGACTAGCCAACTCGCATTACGCCCGGCTAAAAAATAATCTGTAGTATCTTCTTCTTTTTGTCTCATTGAGACGATGACTACAGCTAAGAGCAAGACAAAGAATCCTGCGAGCACGAGCCAGTCTAATGTACTTAATTCGATCATTTTTGATTCCATTTAAGCCCGAAAGTAACTTTCGGGTAATTTGTGTGTGATAAAAATATTATAATACAAATTTGTTAAATGAAAGAAATTTGTTAAAAATTGATGGTCGTTTTAACTTCTGTGTTTTTATAATTCAGAATTAAAGCAAAGATAAAATAATATGCAGGAAAATTGTAAAATATTTGCCTGATGACGCGGTAAATTTATAGTAGTATCATACAATAAGTATTTTTAAAGGAACTGTTTATGGCACGCATTGAAAATTTAAATTTGTCGCAACAGGTAACCAATGAGTTGGGTAAAGCCATTATTAATGGTCATTATACAGCTGAAACGGGTTTACCAACCGAAGCAAAGTTATGTGAAGAGTATGGCATTAGTCGTACTGCTGTTCGTGAAGCAGTTAAAATGCTTGCAGCAAAAGGTCTTATATCGTCACGTCCTCGTCAAGGAATACGTGTAGAGCCTGCTAATACTTGGAATTTATACGATACCAGCGTTTTAAAATGGCTTCTTGAGAGTAGTCCAACTCTTTATGTGTTAAAAGAGTTTTTACAGGTACGCTTGGCGATAGAACCACAAGCTGCGGCGTTAGCAGCAAAACGAGCAGATAAAGATGCTATTGCAGAGATTGCTGTTGCGCTAGAAAAAATGCAAGCAGCTGCTGATGCACCTGATGGTGAAATTCATGAGGCAGATTTAGCGTTTCATACCGCTATTTTATTTGCTAGCGGAAACCGTTTTTTCTTTCAATTACGTGATTTCATCCGTACGGCATTAAATGTAAGTATTCAACACACAACACCCGCAAAAGGAAGCAAGAAGGCCATTGCTGATGAACACTTTAAAGTGTATCAAGCCATATTAAATGGTGAGGCTGAGCGGGCTAAAAACATGATGACCTACATGATTGATGAAGCAATGTCATTTATTGAAAAAGAAATTGCAGAAAAAGAGTCACAAAACGCATCAAAATAATCACATTTATTAATGAATTATCTTAATACTTAAGGAAATCATGCCAGTCTCAACAACACACACAACAAGTTATCCAAGCCTCGCTGGTAAAAGTGTTTTTATTACCGGCGGTGCAACAGGGATCGGCGAAGTCATGGTAAAACGTTTTTGTGAACAAGGTGCAAAAGTAACCTTTGTTGATATAGCAAAAGAGCAAGGAAGGCAACTATGTGACTCAGTTGCCGGTCAATATTGTTATGACCCTAAGTTCATATATTGTGATATTCGAGAGATAGAACAGTTAAAAGCTGCCATCAAAACGACGGGCAAAACACAAGGGGAGATCAGTGTATTGATAAACAATGCTGCTGACGATACTCGCCATGTTGCCGATAGCATGAGTGTTGAATACTGGGATGATAAGTTAGCCGTTAACTTACGGCCTTGTTTTTTTTCGGCGCAGGCCGTAGCTCCGCAAATGCAACGAATTGGTGGTGGTAGCATTATTAATATGGGCTCAGTGAGCTGGCGTATTAAGCAAACGGGCATGCCGGCTTATACGACCGCTAAAGCAGGAATTGAAGGGTTAACTCGCTCATTAGCTGCGACTTATGGTAAAGATAATATTCGTATTAATACGTTAGTGCCAGGGTGGGTTATGACTGAACGGCAAATAACCCATTGGTTAACTCCCGAAATGATCGAAGATGTAAGACATAATCAATGTATAAATGAAACATTGCAGGCCGATGATATTGTTAATGCGGCTCTTTTCTTAGCCGCAGATGATAGTAAAATGATGACTGCACAATCATTAGTTGTTGATGCCGGTTGGACTTAAAGTTAAAGAAAAAAATTTACCTAACCTCAATCATATTATAATATTAGAATAATCTTTTCTGATAAGTAGTTTAACCCAGTGAATAAGGTAGAAACGCATTGCCCGATATCGTATTAGTTTATTTTATATTAATAATTGGTGCATGCTTACAGTGCGTTATTGGTTTTGGACTAGGGTTATTGTGTGCGCCAATTTTATACTGGCTTATGCCAGAGTTAGTACCCGGACCAATGATTTTAAATGCCTTGTTGATCACTTCTATTCTTGCTATTAAGCATCGCGGTGCAATAGATTTAAAGCACACAGGATATTCAATTTTTGGTGGCGCCGTAGGGGTATTAATTGCTGCGAGTGTTATGTTGCAAGTAGACCCTCATCAGTATCGTATTTTACTTGGGTGTTGTTTATTAATTGCAGTTGGGCTATCGCTCACAGGTTGGTCGCCTAAGCTTACTTTTATCTCTAATGTACTTGCATCACTTGCATCTGGTTTTATTGGCACCACCACATCAGCAGGAGGCGCTCCGATGGGGCTACTCTATCAAGCGCAAAACAAAGATAAAATTAAAGCTAATTTAAGCATCTTCTTTGTGTTTATTAATCTGTTTGGTATTACGGCTTTGCTGGTTACTGGTACAGCAGACTCGAATGACTTACTTCTATTTATTAAATGCCTACCAGCTATTCTAATTGGCTGGGGATTGTCATACTTTCTAAATAATAAAATCAACGAGCAATCTATTCGAATTTTAATTATTGTGGTTGCAACGTTTTCAGGTCTAGCACTGATTTTCTTTCAACGTTAAGATGATGATATTAACTCGCAAGCTGTATTAGGTTAAGTAATGGAAGTTAATTCGGTTAAAATGATTATTCCTTGCCAATGTTTACTAGGTGAAGGACCATATTACAGCGAATCACGGAAATGTTTATTTTGGGTCGATATTTTAGACAAGTTGCTTTACCGTTTTGATCTTCAGCAGCAAACTGTTTCTCGATATCCGATGGAGCAAGCTATTTGTTGGGTTATGGAGACTACGGAACAGCGTTTGATCGCAGGTTTTGAACGCGGTATTTATTACCTTGATAACAGCACATTCCAACCTATAGAGCTTTACTCTCTTTCCAATCTTGCTATAAATAATCGTTTAAATGATGCGAAAACAGATAGAAACGGATATGTGTTTTTTGGCACCATGGATAAATATGAACAACAAAGCACTGGAGCGCTTTATCGTTTTGGTCATCAACAGGCACCAACAATTGTTGACAGTAATTATATGATCAGTAATGGACCTGCAATAAGTAAAAATGGACGCATCTTATATTCAACAGAATCATCCACCAGAACTATCTATCAATTTGATTTAAGTGAACAAGGTGAGCTTAGCAACAAGCGAGAATTTATAAAATTTGACGAGGCAATGGGTTTTCCCGATGGTATGACAGTCGATAATGATAACCACTTATGGGTTGCATCATGGAATGGTTCTGGACTTTATCGTTTCTCACCACAAGGAAAATATGTTCAGTTTTATAAATTACCAGCTCCAAGAGTAACGAGCCTTACCTTTATGGGAGATGATTTAGATACGATAGCCGTAACTACAGCCCGCACTGGTTTAGATAAAGAGGCACTAGAACAGTTTCCTTACAGTGGAGGTCTTTTTATTATCACAGTACCCGTTAAAGGAATAGCAGAAACACCTGCTCATTTATGATTGTTTATTCTTCAAAAGTACATGCTTTATTACGTCCTGAATCTTTTGCTAAATAAAGAGCTTTATCTGCTACTTTTATAAGCGTTTCACTTGTGGATGCTTTAGTTACTAAGCAAGTAGTATATCCTATGCTTATTGTTAGTTTATTACTCACACTTGAATAATCATGTGCAATTTTCAGAGATTTAATTTTTTGCTGTATTAATGTCGTAAAGTGCTCGCATTGCTCTAGCCCAGTGAAGGGTAAAATTATGGCAAACTCTTCGCCTCCGTATCGAGCTGCTAAATCTCCCTCACGCTTACATAAACCGCTTAATGCGCTTGCTACTTGTTTTAATGCGTCATCCCCTTTTTGGTGACCATAATTATCGTTATAGCGTTTGAAAAAGTCGATATCACATATAATTAAGCTAACGGGTTGGTTATGCCTTGCGCAGCGTTTAATTTCACTTTTGAGTGTAGCATCAAAAAAACGGCGATTAGCAATATTAGTTAGCGCATCGGTATTCGCTAATTTATTGAGCTTTATATTGGCGTTAATTAATTGCTGTTGGGTTAACTGTAGCTTTTTTTTATAGTTAATATTTTTAAGTGCATTATTAATGATTTCGCCTACGAGCTTTATTCTAATTAAATCTATTTTGCTCCAATTACGTTTTGTTTTAACACAATCACAACCAATAAAGCCTACTAGCTCTTCATCAAAACGTAGGCCTATGCACAGAACAGATTGAATATTTTGCTCTTTAAATTCAGCTTTTTCAGCGTCGGCTTTTGTTGGTAATTGTTCAATATCATTCACTTGAAATAGATGGCTCTCATTCATTATTTCAAAAAAGTAGGGTAGCTCAACTTTGGGTACATTTTGTAGTCTGTCTTTGCAAGCGATAATACCCGTATTGACCCATTCGTGAGTATTGGTGATAGTTTCGTTGTCGGTGTTGAATTCAAATAAATAACTGCGGTCTGCCTTCAGTACAGTGCCAATGGCTTTAAGGGCAAAGTTAATTTGCTGGTCTATATTGTCATTTTGTATATCAATAAGTTTGGTAGAAATTTTAGAGATAATTTGATCAAAGTTATATTGTTCTGTAATTGTACGATCTTGCTCTAAAGTGATCATAGACACAGAGTCATTAACTATTGAATGATTAACATTTAAAAGCTGCGGCGAAAATTCACACTCTAATAAAACTGCTGTGATATTTGATGAAAATAATTGCTCAATGGTTATCACCGTATCATCATTAAAGTCGCGAAGAGTAATATTATTAAAAACATCGTTACTAACAGCGTCATCACTATTTATATTAAGTAGTGTTTTAGCATGTTGGTTTAACGTGTAGTGATGCGTTTTATTATCATAAGCAATAACGGCTAAATTAATTAGATTAAAAATCTGCCAAATTGTATTGTTTGAGTCATGGCTCACTTGTTTCTCCGCATTAAAATATGAAAACTACCCATATTTATGAATTAATTATTATTTTTGTATCCGCTTAGTTATTTTTAGTACAGTTTTTTGTATTTTACTAAGTTTTTAGTGCGTTTATTTGGCCTACGTATTACAATTGTGATTGTATATCATTACGTATTTCCCAATTTGCTTTATTTCATGAGCTTACTTCGTTTTCAGTAAAGGCCTTTTATATTTCATGACAGAAATAACTACACATCACGCCTCCCGTCGCCGTCTATTAATTGCACTTGCAATTACCTGTTCGTTTATGGTTATTCAGCTTATAGGTGCTTATTATGCTAATTCACTGGCTGTTCTTGCTGATGCAGGCCACTTATTTGTTCATAACAGTTCGCTATTTATAGCACTTATTGCCTCAAGCTTCGCTATTCATCTGGCTAAAACTTACAACGACGGTCACCAAAAAGCTGAATTAATCGGTGGTCTGATCAACGGAATTCTCTATCTAGCCATTAGTTTACTTATTTTGTATGAGGGAGCTGAGCGCTTTATGCATCATAAAGGTGGGCATGAGTTGGTTATAAATAGTTATTTAATGTCGGTGATTGCTGCTATTGGTTTTTTATTTCATGGTGCGGCAGCATGGGTGCTGTATAAAGGCCGTAAGGCTAGTATTAATGTGTATGCGGTATTTTTACATTCGTTTTTTGATTTAATATCAACGGTCTCTACTTTTGCTGCCGGTGTACTCATTTATATAACAGGCTGGAATGTAATTGATATTTTATCGAGTATGTTAATTGCATCATTTGTATTGTTTACGGGTATTAAGGTCATTGTTAGCTGTATCAAAGGGCTGCATTCGAATAAAGCGAAGTTACCTGATGTTGCTGATATCGAAACAGAAATAACGACTATGGAGCATGTAGCAAATGTGCACAATGTGACTGTTGTTCGTAAAAATAAAAAGGTGATAGTGGGGGCTCATGTGGTGTTAAAGCAGCATTGCACTATAGAAAAGCATGATGAAGAGTGTCGCTTAAAAGTAATCAAACTGCTTGCAGATAAATTTAATGTACGTAATAGTGTTCTTCAAATCGAAAGCTATGAATGCAAGCACATACATTAATAAATTAACCTAAAAGCGACTTGGTTAAGCTGTTTTTAGGTTTATATTAAATTAATAATCTTTTCAAAGCATGCAGGGCTCATTAAATCGCTAGCACTCATAGGACGTGCGAAGTAGTAGCCCTGTAGCTTATGACAACCTATGTTCGTTAAAAAATCTAGTTGCTCCCGCGTCTCTACCCCTTCAGCAATACAATATAGCTCTAAGTTTTCAGCAAGCGAGTAAATTGTTTTAATAATCGATTCGTCACCTTTATCTATGCCGATACTATTTACAAAACTTTGGTCAATTTTTATTACGTTAATTGGAAATTGGCTCAAATAAGTGAGTGATGAATAGCCAGTACCAAAATCATCTAGAAACAGCTTAAACCCTGCAGCTTGAAGACTTTTAAGTTGTTTAGCTGCTTTGTGCTTATCTTCTAACAGCGTGTTTTCTGTAATTTCAAGACGTATTTGCTGTGGCTTGATGTTGGCTTTTTCAAGTATAGCGCTCAGTCGCTGGGTTATATTAGCCTTTAAAATATGTTTTGGTGATACATTTAACGAAATATAAAACAGTGGGTTAACGCTAAGAATAGGCGCAAGCTCTGTAATTGCACGTTGCAATGCTTGCTCAGTAAGCATATCAATTAAGCCTGTTTCTTCTGCTACCGGTATAAATAAAGCCGGAGAGATTAGTTTTCCTTGGTTTTCCCAGCGCATCAATAATTCAACACCACTTATTGTTTTATCTTTTGTATTAACTACTGGCTGGTAATGGTTAAAAAACTGATTATCTTTTGCTGCGTCTTTTAAGTCATTTTCAAGGATAAGCTTTTGTTTGATTTGCTCATTCATTTTTTCATTAAAGAACTGAAATCCATTTCGCCCTGCTTGTTTTGCATGCATCATAGCGATATCTGCATTACGTATTAAGGCATCTGTTGAGTTTGCATCATGGGGGTACAAGGCAATACCAATGCTGGCAGATATATTAATAGAAAAGTCTTCAATAATAACTTTACTTGCCAGCTCACTACTCATTTCGTTAAGTGTATGCTGCAGTGAAGACATAGAAGTAATGTTCTCGATTAATACTAAAAATTCATCACCACTTTGACGGCCAAAGGTCGCATGGTCGCCCAGATATAAGCCAACTCGCTCGGTAATGTTGCACAGTAATTTATCGCCCACGGCATGTCCAAACGAATCATTTACAGGTTTGAACTTATCTAAATCTATAAATATAACCGCACATTGCAAGTCGTTTTTAGCGGCTTTTGTAATGGCATTTTCAATTTTTTGATTCATTAAACTACGATTAGGTAGCCCGGTTAACGCATCATAGTTGGCCAAATAACGTAGCTCATTCTCAGCACGCTTTTGTTCGGTTAAATCTGTTATAACAATAACATAATAGCCAACTTTACCTTCTTCATTAGCGACAGCTGTGGCACTTAAATGAATAGGATGCTGCTGTGCTTTTGTAGTATTAACATAGGCATTTGTTCGCCAATTCTCTTTGGGTTGCAGTGCCTTTAATGTGGCTGCAAATTCTTTACATTTGGTTTGCCCAATGGCTTTGATAAATAGCTCTGAGGTAACAGCTCCCTCATCACCATCATCAGAAAATACCTCCATAAAGCTATTATTAGCTGAAAAAGGCATTAGATTTTCGTCTAGGATAAGTAAAAAGTCATTGATTTGGCTAAATGCTTCACCGAGTATTTTTGCTTGCTGTTCGTTTGCTAACTGCTCAGTAATATTAGTAAAAATACCAGATACATATTCAGGCTTTTTAGTGTCTTGATTATAAATAATTTGCCCTAAGTCATGAAACCACAACCAATGACCATCTTTATGGCGTAACCGGTAAGTCGCTTGCCAGTCTTGCGACTGAGTCTGTTTTATAAATGTATCCCACTTGCTTTGTATTCTGCGGCGCTCATCAGGATGCATAATATTAAAAAAGCTTTGTATATTAATGCGCTCAGGCAAGTCTTCAAAGCCTAACTCCATACCTCTAGCTGTGTTTACAGTATTGTCTGCAAAGCTATAGTTCCAAACACCACTTTTATTGCTTTTTAGTGCGAGCTCAGTTTGAGTTTTAGAGTGAATAGCTGCACGGTGGGCGCGCTCAATTGCTATTTTACGGCTACGGTATTGCCAAAAAAATAAAAACAGAATTATGGTCACAGCAAGGAAGTAGCATGCATAAGCGAGAGGAGACTGCCAAGGTGCATAGGCGACGCTAAATTTAAGCCTTACAGGTTCGCTAGTAACGACTCCATTACGCTGCTGAGTTGATACTGATAATACATAATCACCAGGTTGTAATTTAGTAAAAAACACCTGGTTAGATTTTAAATCGTTATAGCTCAATGATGAGGGGCCAGTAAGCTCTACTCGGTAGAAGGTCTTACTTATATTTTTATAGTCAAAATTAGAAAACCGAACCGTTAACCCCATATCATCATGCTTTAGTTTTAACGGTTCATTACGATATTTTTCAGGTGTATAATTGAGCGTCTCTGAAAATAAATTGATATTGGTAATTGCTAACTTGCTTTGGGTGTTTTGTTGTTTACTCTTAAATTGATCGGGGTCAAACTGAAGTACACCGCTACGATTACCAAACACGAGTTCATTATTTTGCAATTTAAGTGCTGCAAGTGCAGTAAAATGATTGCTACTTAGGCCATCTTTTATTGTATAAGTTGTTACGTTTAATGAATCTAAATTAAGTTTATACAGTCCGTTGTCAGAACTAACCCATAAAAAATCATTATCATCGGCAATAAGCTCAAAAATAGAGTTAGTATTTAATGAATTGTTTTTATTAAAAGTATGAACTTGCTCGTATGTTTCAGCGTTAACGGCAATTAAGCCTTCTTGTGTTGTAGCTAACCACAGTAGTTCTCGTTTTGCATCGTAGTAATAATTCTCGACCGTATGGTACAGGTTCTTTTTTGCCGTTTTAGATTTAAAAATAGCAGTTAAAGTGCCCGTTGCTTCGTTATACCTATAAAAAGTGTCAGAGGTACTTAAAAGTAGCTCGCCAGGGAACATCGTTGAAGGGGTATGGAATGCGTAAGCTTGTAAGGGCGATACAAGCTCTTTTAAGCCTTTTATAACTCTATTTTCACCAGAGTTACCGTCAAATATATAAAAGTTATCATTATTGATATAAGCAAACTTATCGGGCGCTACCTGAGTAATACCAAATAAATAGTCAGTATTTAGATTATGCTCGGTGATAAATTTGTTTTGTTCAAATGTTCCCGTTTCTTTGTTAAAAAGCTCGAGTCCAAAAAAAGTAGCTAGCCAAAGATAGTTCTCACCTTTATTGTTGGCAGGAAAAATATCACCAATTGCAGATAAACCATAAGCTGCTTTATTATCTTTAGATTGTAAAAATAAATCACTCGTTTTCGTTTTTGAGTTATAACGAACAAGTCCATCATCAGTGCCTATCCAGAGCAATTGCTGCGTATCTTGATATATAACATTTACAATATTATTTTCAGGCAGTGTAATTCTTTTAAACTTCTTAGTTTGTGCTGCCCACGTTAATACCCCGTGAGTTCGTGAGCCAAGCCATAACAAACCGGATTCATCAAACATAATATCGTTGATGGTGTTTTCTGTAATGTTGTAGCTACTATCTTTGAAGTTTAAAATAGCAGTGAGCTTTAAGGTTGCTCTATCAAACTCAAATAAACCACTTTCTGTAGCAATAAACTCACCATAGGGTGTGTTGACATAATCCCAAATATTATAGTCACTAATAAGTGTTGATACTGCAGTAGGATTTATATTTTTATTTTCATCAAAAGCAATCCGATACATTCCCTCAACCGTACCAACTAGCAACCCAAATTCTTGGTCTACTGATAAAAATTTTACGTTGTTACTATCGTTAGTAACTTTTTGTGTGTCGCTAAGTGTTGTTTGTTGGAGTTCGTTATTGATAAAACTGTAGTTATACAGGCCCTGATCGGAACCTATATATAAGGTGTTTTGATAAAGTGACAATGCACGGATAAACATATTTTCATCAGGCAAAGATGCGACGAGTGTTAATTGTTTTGATTTTTTATCAAACCGGTATACGTGCGAATCAATAGAAAAATAAAAGTGTGTAAGCTCCTCAACCACTGCAATAACGGGAGAGTATTTTTCTTGGTCTTGGTTTAAATGACCTGAGTATATTTGTTTAGCCTTTAAGCTACTTGGATCAATTAAATAGCTACCTGCAAGTTGTGTGCTTACAAGTATGCTACCGTTATTGGTTTTGTACATATTAATAATGTAGTTGTTTTTTAAATCTGTTTGGTTTTCGTAAGGCGTAACTTGATAGCCGTCGAACCGAAATAGCCCCTGTGTAGTTGCAATCCACACATAGCCAATATCATCTTGGACAGATTTTACAACAAAGCTTTGCGCCAATTGTTCGTTTTTGGATACGCGTTGTAATTGTTCAGAGTAAGTTTGTGAGGCAAAGCTCTGCTGCATGCAAACTAATAAAAATATGTAAACAACGAAGAAAAACTTACTCAAAAGCACTTACCTTTTTTAATTGCCAAGGTTGGTATTTAGAATTGCTGTAATATAACATGAGTTTAATTTAAAAATTACAAAAAGCACTATAAGTGTGAATTAATTGTTGCCCGCTTGTGGGTGTTAAAAGTCAATTTAACTAAAATGAAAGGACTACAAATGAATTTTAGAGAAAATATCAACTCAGAGCACAGCGTACTTTTAGTAATCGACTTACAAAGCAAACTAGCACCAGCTATATCTTCATTTAATACGACCTTAGAGTGTGCTTTACAGCTTGCAAATGCAAGTGCTATTCATCAAATTCCTTCAATAATTACAGAGCATTATAAAAAAGGACTAGGTGAAAGTGATGAGAAAATTAAGCAAGCTTTACCAAACGCGCAATATATCGAAAAAATAAATTTTAGTGCCTGCGCCGAAGAGGGGTTTTTAGATACTCTTTCGCAATTACAGCGCCCTCATGTGGTTGTTATTGGTACAGAAGCACATGTTTGTGTATTACAAACCTGTTTAGATTTACTACAACAAGGTTATGCAGTAACTGTTGCTACAGATGCAATAGCCTCAAGAAATGCAGATCATAAAGCCATTGCGGTTGAGCAGCTTCGTCAAGCCGGTGCAGTAGTATCATGTGCAGAGACAATAATATTTCAATGGACAAAAAAAGCAGGGACGTCTACTTTTAAACAAATACTATCAATTGTTAAGTAGCGCATTAAAAACATTTTTAAATCAACCTGAATTAGTAATGCTGGGCTTGATTTAAAATAAAAAATTGCGAGTTGTTAAGGGTTATATTAGCAATAAGCGTGTTTAATTTATTACAAAATTAATTAAGGTTTTTATGTCTAGTGTGAGCCGATTGTTTACAATCATATTCTGTTTATTGTTTGTCGAGTCTATTGGTATAGGCCTTTATTTTGATACATTAACAGAGGCGTTTTTGGTCGGCTTGCCCCTGTGCTTGCTCCCTATATGGTTATTAAAAACCCAACCTGAGAATAAAATTACACCGCACGTGGTAGCTGCCGCTATTATGATGTTTTCATTTTTGCATATTCAACAAGCTTATGGGCTTATTGAAGTGCATTTTGAAATATTTATTTTCTTAGCCATGTTAATAATGTTTGTTGAGTGGCGAGTATTTATTACGGCGATTGTATTTGTTGCTGTTCATCATTTATCTTTTTACTATTTACAAACGCAAAACACGGGGTTTTATGTATTTGACCCCGACCGACTCGCTTTTTCAACTGTGCTTATTCACGCAGCTTATGCCATTGTAGAAGCCCTTGTTGCTGGTTTTATTGCAGTAACATTACAACGCGAACGTCGTGCAGGTTTGTCGTTAAGCCATGCCACTGAGCAAATAATGCAAGATCCAGAGCAAGTAAAGCTCTCAATGCGAGCTGATGATACCAATAGCAGTGCAGTAGTAGGCTTTAACACGCTACTAGAATACTTGTCGGATGTTATAAAACAGGTTCAAACTCAATCCGATTCATTAAAAAATAATTCTCAAGAACTTATAAATGTGCATGATGAGCTGGCAGACAGTGCTAAGCACCGAAATATACAAACCGATGATATTGCCAATTCAGGTTCACAAGTAGCCCACGGTTTTAAACTGGTTGAGCAAGAGAGTGATATTTTAAAGCAGCAAGTTAGCAATATCACCGATTCTGCTCATGTAGCTTTGCAAGAAGTATTACAAACAGACAGTAAGAGCAAGGAGTTGCTCACATTACTAACCAATACAGAAGAGCAGCTAAGTCATTTGGTGGCAGCTGGTGATGTAATTACAGGTTTGTTGAATGAAATATCAGGTATAGCGGATCAAACTAACTTGCTAGCACTCAATGCTGCAATTGAAGCAGCCAGAGCGGGCGAGCATGGTCGTGGTTTTGCTGTCGTTGCAGATGAGGTTCGTTCTTTAGCGAATAACAGCCAGAAAACAACAGCAAAAATAGCATCTACGTTAACAGATTTAGTGAATAACAGCCGCACTTCAACACAATCTATGAATCAATGTGTTGATTTTGTTGTAGATCTTACGAAAATTAGTGCCACTATGAAAGAGAATATCTCGTCAATGAGCGAGCAGATACAGGCTGTATCCACAAGCTCTAATTCGGTTGCACAAGTAGTTGCTGAGCAGGCAGGCAATACCGAGCAAATTGCAATAAGCACAGATCAAATGCGTCAACGCCAACAAGAAGACGGAAAAATTGTTGATCAACTTACCGCCAAGGTACAAATGATTGATGTGAGTATTGATGTGTTAGAGCAAAGCATTGCAAAATTTAACTAATAAGCGCTATTTTATTGTTGCTTTAATTGGTGTGTGGCTTGTCGTTGTTGTTTCGGGTTTAGTGTATTTTCAACTTGGCCAATTAAAGCCTTTTGATGAAAATAAAATGCTGGAACGACACAATTGGTTTTCGCAATTTAAAGAACAGGTGGTTTGGCAAAACAAAGATAGTGCTCAACTACTTATTATTACAGAAGATAAATGTGGATGTACTATACAAGCTAAACCACACCTATCATCTTTACAGCGGTTTGCGAAAAATCAGGGCGTTGAGGTACAAACATTTAAACTCAATAGCCAACTAAAGTCAGTGGTTCCGGCTACACCAGCCGCGGTTTTAATTGATAAAAATGGTGAGTTTGTTTATGCAGGGCCTTTATCTGAAGGGCTGGCATGCTCTCAAGGTAGCGGGTTTGTAGAGATCATGATAAGTAATCTACAAGCTGGTTTTAACTCATCATTGTTAATTGCCGATACAAAAGGGTGTTATTGCATTAACCGAGCATAATAGCTCGCTTATTTCTATTTATGATATGTGCTAATGCTTTTTTAACGCTTACCTACTTTAGGTAAGCGTTTTTTGTTGTAAATGACTTAACCTGAACGCTGACTAAAAGACTTATTATCCAAAATACAGGTTACTTAATTACATAATGGTTACTAAGCCATAAACACCAAGTAATACAAACACAGTGGCTGCTATCGCTCTTACGGTATTTAATGGAATTCTTTTTAGTAACGCCTTACCGGCATAAATAACAGGGACATTGGCAATTAACATGCCTACTGTAGTACCCAGCGTAACCCAAAGTACTGATTGATATTGTGCACCGAGTAACACGGTTGCAATTTGTGTTTTGTCCCCAATTTCAGCAATAAAAAATAAGATTAAGGCCACTAAAAATGCACCATAGCGGTCGTATTTATGGCTCACATCTTCATCTTTATCTGGAATAAGTAGCCACAGCCCTACCACAATAAAGCTTATATTGACTATCCAAGGTAAGTATTCGACGGCAAAGTTCCCGCTTAGCCAATCACCAAACCATGCAGATAAACCATGATTAATAATAGTAGCAGCGAGAATGCCTAAAATAAGTGCAATTTTATTATGAAAGCGAGCAGCTAATAGTAAAGATAAAAGCTGGGTTTTATCGCCTATTTCAGCAAGGGCAACAGTGACGGTAGAGGTTAAAAAAATATCCATTAATATAATCTTCAGGCGGGAATACTAAACCAAGGCAAACAGCTATCTCCCGCCATGAGGATAGTGTCTACCTAGGTCTCGCCGATAACGCTTGCTACAACATTACAAACTTACCATGCACATGAGGTGCAATTATGTTGATAAGTTTACTCATTACTGAGCGGGCTACTCCCCTAAGAGGGCAGCGATTATTCCACAAAGTTTAAAGCAGGTAAATATATGCGGGTAACTTTTAAATTTAAAAGGTGGCTTTGTGGCGTTAGTGCACAAATAAACTTGCTTTTGGCTATCAAGTTAGCTGTAATAATAAACAGAAGGAAGTTGAACAATTTGAAATTATATGCACGTGTAAAGGAATTTAAATATGCAATCAACAATTGTTAAATCAACTACGGCAACCATTCAAAATGGAGTCATGAAAGCGGACGGAAAGTTTTGGATTACGCAAACCGACTTAAATTTTGAACCTTTTAATGAAAAGTTAGGGTTAGAACCATATACAATTGCCCGTGATACAATTTTAAAAGTGGTTGAATGTAAAGGTAAAGGCGCAGGCCTTATTCCAATAACGGCTGATGCAATAGAGGTTTTCACGCAAGATGGCAGCTCATATCAGTTTATACTTTCAAACCCCAGTGATTGGATAACTATATTGTCTAATAAAACTAGCGCTTAAAGTAACCAATTTGCCATCATTTAAATGATGGCATATAAGGTTTTTATTTAAAGTATAAGCGCTAATATGCCTCAAAATTAAAGCACCTAAACTTTAAATACATTAACTTGTCCTTGTAGCATTGCCGCAAGCTGTGCGAGTTCTTGCGAAGCTTGAGCATTTTGTTGTGAGCTTTCGCTAACAGAAGTAATACTCGCGCTAAACTCATTAATATTGCTGCTTAGTTCATTTGCGACCATTTTTTGCTCCTGAGTTGCGGTTGATATTTGAGTATTCATATCTGCAATTTCGGTAACTTCTTGGTTAATTTCGCTGAGTACCTGTGAAGAATAATTAGCATGGTCGACACTCTCTTTAGCGCTGCTTTCAGCGTTACCCATCGCATTAACAGCTTGCTGAGCCATGCCTTGTAGTTTTGTGATCATTTCATTAATGCTAGCGGTTGCTTTTTGAGTATTGTGAGCAAGTTGTCTTACCTCATCGGCTACAACGGCAAAACCTCGACCTGAGTCGCCAGCTCTTGCTGCTTCAATGGCTGCGTTTAAGGCTAACAAGTTAGTTTGCTCAGCAACACTTTGGATCATCATCACAACTTGGTTTATATCATTGGTTTGTGTATTTAGATCTGTAATAAGCTGCGTATTTGTATTAACCAAAGTTGAAAGTGTATTTATTGACTCGATATTATCAGCAACAGCTTGCTGACCTTGGCCTGCTTTTATATCAGCACTTGTGGCTTTATCAGAGGTTATTTGCGCGTTTTGAGCAACTTGTTCTATTGCACTACTCATTTGGGTAATTGCAGTTGCAATCATAGCTGATTGTTGCTCTTGCTGGGTTGCTGTACTGGCTACTTGAATACTAATAGAGTTCATTTCTTCAGCTGCCGAAGCAAGTGTTAGTGTTGCGCCTGCCATATCTTTTACTAAACCTTGGATCCGAAGTAACATATCATTAAAGTTAGATGCGGTATCTGCAATCTCATCTTTACCCTGAACCTTAGCACGAGCTGTTAAATCAGCATTGGTTGCAATATCCGTTATGGTATCGCGTAATGACATTAATGGGTTTTGTATCGAGCAGTAAATAAAGTAGGCAACAATCAGTAGAAGTAAAATTAATATCGCGATTGTCACACTCATTATAAATTTTATAAATTGATAATTTTCATCAGCTTTAACTCTAAAGTCACTCGCTTCTTTAAGCTGCAAATCAATCAAAGCCTGGTAACTGGCACTAAGCGGATCAAAGAGTTGGTAAAGCTCATAAACAAATTGATTTTGTGGTAGTGATAAAAATTCACCACTATTAATACTTACAATTAAATTATTCAAATGCACGAGCACAGGCTTTAGTTTATTTTCAACGTTATCTACCAAGCGCTTTTCTTCAGCTGTTAACTGTGTGCTTAAGTAAGCTTTCCATTCATTATCAGCCGTATTTCTAGCCTCATTAACATTTGCTAAGAGTTCTGACTTGGTAATAGAGTCAGCACGATACTTGTGAAGTAAATCAACAATATTTACAGCGTAATTATCTGACACATGTTTAATTTGTTTAAGTGGTACGACACGGTCGTCGTATAAACTATCAATCCCTGCTACTAACCTTCCCATTGTGTTTATTGAAAAAAACGATGTAATTAAAAAAATCATAATTGGTAGCAATGCAAGCACTGCTAAACGGGTACGCACAGAATAATTGTTTAACATAGTTGTCCAAAATTACAGCAATAATAAAAAAGTATAATCTGGAAAAAAAATTTTACTGAATTTTTATAAAAAATTATTTAGCTTAATAACTCTTATGTGTTTTAAGTTATTAACGACTGGTTCATCTAAAAAGGCTTTTACTCGCATAGTCTAATCAATTTTAATTATTGTTACTGTAAATAGAAGGAAAGGTAAGCTTGCCATTGTTTGATAGATGCTAAGCAAATTTTGTTGTGATTGAAGTGCCGCTTAGAGCGATAACCGATTTTTCAGGTGAGCCGTCATTAACCGAGTAAGAATAAGTGGAAACGTTCCTTTTTTTACATGTTTATATAAACTACAGAAAGCATAATGTTTATATTTGGCAATAGCTTACAATATTTGCTATTAATATAAGTTCATAAAATAAGGACTTTTCGCGCCATTATAGGGAAAGTACCCTCTGATAAAGTTGTTATGGCGCTCAGTTGAACTGTGGAAAATAATCAAAAAGGAATTCGGAAAAGATGATACGTAATTTCTACACTTGCGATAAAGAAGTCGACGAAAATAGCCATGATGGACAAGGTTCAATAGATATCTATCGTGCATTCAGACGTAAAGATTTCGATGGTGCTTGGGATTTTGCCATCCGTGTCGTTATGCCACCTGGAAGTTCTATGGGAGAGCATTCTCACGGAGATGACGAAGAAATGTACATTATTTTGAAAGGTGAAGGCACTATGACCATTGAAGGAGAGGACAGAAAAGTGGCCTCAGGAGATATGATAGTTAATAAACGTTTTGGCACCCATGGTTTGGTTAATACATCGGACCATGAAATTGAGTTACTGATAATCCAAGCAAGTCTAAAGTAAATCGCCATAACAAAGCGTTAAGGCGGATTCACAACACTTGGCGATCTCAGTTCAAGTTTAATTTAGTGTTTAAGATATAGTGGGTTAGGTATGGTGGTTGGCGTTCTTCACCACTTAACGCAGCGTTAGGCAGACAATCCAAAAAAATGAGTAATTAATGACCCAAAGACTAACAATTGTTTATCAACTTACTTCATGGGGTTGCACTGTATTAGCTTGGACCAACGGCGCTATTCTTTTGTGTGATGGCTTTGCTAATGCGGAGTATCGGGTCCTCACTTTCGCGGTCGCACTGCTTTTTGGAGTGATCGGTGGCATCGTTTTTGGGGTGGAAAGAAGTTTGAGTCAAATCTACCGATGTTCCGATAAGACTTCCGAAGAGCAGGCGGGGTCAAAAACTACCAGAGCTTGGACATTGCTCTATGTGTGTCTTGTTTTCGGAGTGCTTCTTATAGGTGTGGTAATGGCAATAGGCTTAGTCGCTATCATCGGAAGGTTGCAAACTGGATTCCATACCTTCGGATGAGTACTAATACAGATGTGTTCGATGTAGACTTCCCAGCTTTTACTAGACACTGGCTTATAATCTTAAAGTATAAAACGGGAGTAAACTTCCGTTTCTAGGGCTTCAAAGGTAGTTATCGGAAATATATTCTGTTTTTTGAAAGCGTTAACCTAGATAGCTGTATGAGCAATTTTTCGGGGTCTTATTTGAGCGAGAGGCGGTCATTTAAGAATTTTTATGTCTGAAGTCAATATTTGACCCCATTGGCTTTTTCGTTTTTACAATTTTATGGTTGATAATCGTTTGCCAGTAAAAATGACTGACGACAGTGAGCGCTTTTTGAGGAAAGGATCCCTGACTAGGCTGTTATACTAAAGGTTGAAATCTTCAAAAAGGAATACTATGAAACAGAATATTGTCCATATCGCTTTAGTTGTAAAAGATTATGATGAAGCAATTGATTTTTATGTAAACAAACTCAAATTTGAACTTATTGAAGATACTCATCAACCTGAACAAGACAAACGTTGGGTGGTTGTAGCTCCACCAAATTCTCATGGTGTTACGTTATTACTTGCTAGAGCTTCGAAGCCAGAGCAGCATGACTTCATTGGTAATCAATCAGGCGGCCGAGTATTCCTGTTCCTAAATACTGATGACTTCTGGCGTGACTTTAATCGTATGAAATCGATTGGTATTAACTTCGTCCGCGAACCAACAGAAGAAGACTATGGCACGGTAGCTGTTTTTGAAGACTTGTATGGGAATTTGTGGGATCTTCTTCAATTAAACCCAAGCCATCCAATGGCGAAAAGGTAGAATAACAGACGCCTCGGTAGGGGCAGCCAATGCGTGATATGTTTATCATACGTTGGTTCTAGGTGGTAACGGTGTTATGTGGAAGCGGGCGTTATGCATTGCCCTAACTCAAGTGAACAAGGGTATTTATGAGCTCTCAAAAAGTAGCAATAATTACAGGAGCTGGACGTGGAATTGGAGCTGCAACAGCACTACTATTTGCTAGTAAAGGTTATGCTGTATGTATCAACTATAAATCAAATTTAAAATCAGCTAATAAACTAGCAGAAACAATAATCGCACAAGGTGGTAAGTGCATTACTGTGCAAGCTGATGTCTCTTGCGAAAATGACGTAACTCGAATGTTTTCAACTGTGGATAAAGAGTTAGGTAAGCTTACAATATTAGTAAATAATGCTGGTATCTTAAAAAAGCAATCACGTTTAGAGGATATGACTGCTGACAGAATAAATTCAATACTCATAAACAATGTCACTAGTTACTTTTTATGCAGTCGAGAGGCTGTAAAGCGCATGTCTACTCGCAATGGTGGTTTTGGCGGTGTTATTGTTAATGTGTCTTCAGGAGCATCTCGTTCTGGTTCTCCCAATGAATATATTGATTATGCAGCATCGAAAGGAGCAATTGATACGTTAACTAAAGGTTTATCCTTAGAGGTTGCAGCTGAAGGTATTCGTGTGAATTGCGTACGACCAGGATTAATTCACACTGATATGCATACCGATGGTGGGGAGCCTGAACGTATCGAAAGATTAAAAAATATCATTCCACTTAAAAGAGGCGGGGAACCTGAAGAGGTTGCCGAAGCTATCTATTGGCTAGCTTCAGAAAAGTCGTCATTCTCGACAGGAAATTTCTTGGACCTAGCTGGTGGCTTATAGTGGATACAAGCAATTAATTTTCTAAAACTGTCCGCTCATGGCATTTTTGCAAAGTTCGGCTTAGAGCGAAAACTAGTCATTGAGATTGGATAAATATAATAGTCAATTGAGTCGTCAAACGGTTCTTTGCGCATATATTCATGAAAATGAGCGCTGCGCGCATATTGGTTCATTTAACTCTACCTAAAAATTTTAGAAAACGTAGTGATAGTAATGTCTTAGGTTATTTGCTAAAACTATATAAAGTAGGTAAATGAGCGTTAAGTCGGCAGAAATATGCGCGATGAGCGCACTATTAAATTGTTATGTGAATCTCACGGTAAGGAGTACCAATGAACAAATATATTTCAATTCTAGCTATTTCAATCTCTCTAATTTCAACCATTGCTTTTGCGAGTGATGATAAATTTGATTATGAGAATTTTGTTAAGCAATACCATCAAGCAATGACTAATACACAACAACCAGGAGCATCTAAAGAAGACTTAGAGATTTACTTGTCATTCTTAACTGATGATGTTGGTAATCAACATTTTCCTAATGCGCCAGATGACTCAAGAGAGCCTGATGGTAAAAAATTAATGCGTGAAGGTATGTCTCGATATCTAGGTGTTCATACCGATTATAAAGCAAAAATTCTTGAGTATATTGTTGGTTATAATTCCATAGCACTTAAACATACTTTCTCCGCTACAGGCTTACGTTCAGACGGCTCAGAGTTTAGCTATAACAAAGTGGTACTAGATGTTCTTGAGTTAGAAAATGGTAAAGTATCCGTAATTCGCAGGTACGGTAAATAATTCACATAACAAGGCGCTTAAACGGAAAAATTACAGTTGGCTCGCGCTTCGCGCAGTTTAGCCTAACTGTATTTTTCCGCTTACCTTGGCGTTATGCATTTCCGTAAGCTGGAGAAATCAGTGAACCCAATCTACGACAATAGTAATACTTTCGCGAAGATTATTGCTGGAGAGGCCCCCTGTGTAAAGGTCTATGAGGATGATTTAACGCTCGCATTCATGGATATAATGCCGCAGAAGGATGGTCACGTATTAGTAGTACCCAAGGAGCAAGCGGTCACAATTTACGATCTGTCTGCAGAAGCTGCTCAAGCATGCATGCTAACCGTTCAGAAAATAGGTAAAGCTCTCGAGCGCGCTATGGGGGTGACTGGGTCAACCATATTCCAGCACAATGGCTCTTCTGCCGGTCAAACTGTGGGGCATTTTCATTTTCATGTTTTTCCAGGACCTTTGTTGGTGATAAAAGACCATGGCGTGCAGTTTGAAGAGGTTGGGAAGCTTAAAGAGATAGCTGCGTTAATCATTGCACAATTAGAAAGTCCACATGCATAACAAGTGCAGGCACGGCGACTCCCACTACATTGCGCCTCCGGCTCCATTTCGTGGGCGCGCGTGCTGCAAGCGTTACCACTGTCTGCAAATGGCACAAACCGGAAATAGCCCACGCACTAATCCTATATTTATACATTAAGGCTTCTTTAGACTTAATGTAATTCATTTTAATCATTCAACTATTTACCTAAACTTAGGGTCTGTTGGCCTTTACGGATTAATACTTGTTCAAACTAGGGGGGATTTAATCGCGACGCGAGATTTGTAACCTAGTGGGCTAAGTAAAAATCGAGCAAAGCTTCCGCGTCCTGCTCACGCCCCTTACCTACATCCATGTAGGCAACAAAGAGTTAATTGCCCCTAGGCAGAACCCTTCGGGCAGCGCCTGTTTGGCATTGATGCTGCGTTATCGCCTATTTATGGGGAATAACCACACCACATAGACTCTGCCTTGCCTAAAGACCAAACAGACTGCTGCAAATTTAACCTTGAAAGGTCAACAGACCCTGAACCTACTTAAATTTAAGGCGAGACTCTAGTTAATAAATCTCAATTTAAGTGCCATACTTCGAATGAAATTCAAACAATTCTCAACTTGCCGCGAATTCTCAACTTAAGTGGCGCTGGCCAAAAAAAATGCAAAAAATTCAAATTTTATAAAAAAACCAATTGATAACTATTTTCGTTTAGATTAATATAAACCCACTAAATGAAATTGAGAGTTGTTTGTATTCATGTATGTTTGTCTTTGTCACGGTGTGACCGATAAAAAAATTGAGCAAACCATCGACGATGGTGCTACTACCATGCGCGAGCTAACTAAAGAGCTTAAAGTGGGCAGCCAATGCGGTAAGTGTTGTTGCTGTACTAAAAAGATCCTCAATCGTAAACTGATTCAAATTGCAGATATAACCGATCAAGTGGCTTAATAGTAATTTATAAAAGTAGGCCCTATCTAAACGAATTGGTTTAACATTTAAAAATTAAACATAAAAAAAGCAGCCTTAGCTGCTTTTTTTGTATTTATAACTTTAACTTACAGTTGCGATTGTAAGTAGTTTTCAAGCCCAGTGTTTTTGATCAGTAGTTGCTGTGTTTCTAGCCAATCAATTTGCTCTTCTTGCTCATTTAAAATGTTATCGAGCGCTTCGCGGCTAATGTAATCTTTTTTACTCTCAGCTAGCTTAATGGCTGTGCGTAGCTCATCTACTGTATCAAGTTCAAAGCTCATGTTAGCGGCAATCATTTCTTCGCTGTTTTCACCAATGCGTAAGCGTCCTAAATCTTGAAGGTTAGGCAGGCCTTCTAAAAATAAAATACGCTCAATTAAACGATCGGCGTTTTTCATCTTTTGTATCGATACTTTGTAATCAGCTTTGTCTAGTTTACTAAAACCAAAATCTTTAAACATGCGTGCATGTAAAAAGTATTGGTTAATACCCACAAGCTCATTAGCAAGTACTTTATTTAGTGCTGCAATAACGTCTTTATCGCCTTTCATAATATAAGTCCTTATTCGCCCATTTGAGCTTGGTGATAGTTTTGAGTGCCAATTTTGTCAATCAGACCCAGTTGTTGCTCTAACCAGTAGACGTGATCTTCTTCGGTATCAAATAATAGCTTTTCTAGAATTTCACGAGATTGATAATCTTGCTGTTGTTCACAGATAGCAATAACCTCTTTAACACACTCAACCACTTCAAGTTCTAAGGTTAAGTCGTTTTGCATCATGCTTTTTACATCGTCACCAATTAACAGATCACGACGTTTAGTCATGTTTGGTACGCCTTCTAAAAAAAGAATACGCTTAATTAGCCAGTCAGCGTGGTCTTTTTCTTCTTCCATTTCATGGTTAAGACGCTCATAAAGTTTGTTTAGGCCCCAATCGTCGTACATACGAGAATGAATAAAATACTGGTCAATAGCAGCTAATTCGTTAGCTAACAATGTATTGAAGGCGTCGATTACTTTTTGATTACCTTTCATAGCGCTTATCCTAAAAATTCTAATTGTGGCTAGTCTAGTATATAGGCACAGAATTGCAAGTAATTTACTTATAAATCATATGGTTAATATTGAGTTTGATTCTCGTTTAAGTTTGCATTGCTGGTTGATAAATGGACAGGTTGTTATTTGTATTTTAGATCAGCAAGTTAGTTGAGGGTATAAGCGCGTTCATACTGTAAAAGTATGAACGCGTAAGTGATTAAAATTGATAAGTAACACCTACTGTGGCCGTGGTACCTAAACCTTTAATGTTGTATCCACCATAGGTGTAAGATTGTGCACGGGCAGGGAAGTAATCTTGGTTAAATAAGTTTTCTACCCCGATAAAACCTTGCCAACTATCTGCAAACTGATACTGACCACTTAAATTAAACACAGTGTAGTTATCGACAGGTCCCTGATCGCCAACATATTTACCATTATCATTAGGCTCAAAGCGCTTTCTATCACCCACATACAAGTAACTTAATGTTAATGATAGGGTATCCGTAGGTTGCCAGTTAAGATTGGCTGTGGCTTTTGGTGGGCTGATTTGCTTAGAGCCTAAGTATATATCTGCTTCAGTATTTTCACCTTCTACATAGCTATACGTTGCTAGTAATTTAAGAGATGAGCTTATGGTGTAGTCTACTAAGGCTTCATAACCCCAAATTTCTTGAGGTGCTCTAACCGGTTCATAAACACCCGTTACTTCATTAAATTTGTTTGTAGTGCCAAGCTCAGAGGTGCTTCGATATGCTGCGACTTCTAAACGAACTGCATCAAATTGAGAATTAAAACCAATTTCATAATTATCGATAATTGAAGCTTGTGTTTGAATAAGGCCTATATCATTCACTGTGGCAGAGCGAAGCAGGCGGCCAATATCTGATATATCAGATCCCTGTGAGTAGTTTAAAAAGGGGCTGAATTTTTCATCTAGATTGTATTTAATGCCCACGTTATAGGTCGTAGCATTGTAATCAACCGTGTCGCCTTTTACGCTAATTGGCACAGAGCATTGCGTGGCCGTTTTACATAATTTAAGCGTGCGATAATCATCTACGCTAAGGTCGATATTTTCTTTGCGTACACCGGCCTTTATTATTAAGTCATTAGCAATAACCCACTTAGTTTGTAAAAAGCCCGCGACACTTTTCATGTCCATTTCTGGCACCCAAACACGCCCATCAACCAGCGGTTGTGCAGTTACATCATTTAACGCATCAATTCCGTAAATAAATGACGCTTCAACTGAGTCAAAGTCTACCTGGGTATTAAAAGTTGCTCTGGCGCCTTTTTTTTCTGAACTTATAACTGATTGACCACCTTGATAATTCTCATCAGGATTGGCAAGGTTTGGAGAGAAGAAAAACACATTTTCTATATCTTGCGTATAGAGGTCTAACGTCATTTGTGTGTTTTCAAGCAGTGCGTAGTCGGTGTATTTTAAGGTTATATTTTCGTTGCCTTCTGGCCCTTGTGGTTTACCTTGCTTTTGTAATTCTGACGGCACATGAATGGCGTAGGTTTTTTCTCTTAGGCTCATATCACCAACAACATCACCTAAGTCGGTTTTTTGTTGTGAACTGAAGTAGTTATAACTAAATTGGAGTTGCTTTTCATCATCAAAGTCATAGCCAAGCTTAGTGAAGTAATTTTGTGTAACGGCATCAGATAAACCATATTGTAAACCGAGAATATCGCCTTGCGAATCGCGTTGTACACCGTTTTCTTCATAGCTTGCTGTTACTAAGTAGCTAAATTTATCTGCACGACCATTCAATGCTGCAGATAACCTTGCGCCTGCGCTTTCTTCAAGTTTTACCGCACTAAAACGACTCGATAAGCTTATTTCACCTTGGGTTTGCCCATCGCTTTGTGCTTGCTTGGTAATATAGTTAATAATTCCGCCTGATGCGCCGTTACCATAAATTGACGTTGCTCCTTTTATGACTTCTATTCGACCTATTGCGCTTGGATCTAAGGTTTTTACCCCTAATGATCCGTTACGCAGTGGCGTTGACTGTGGCACGCCATCAATCATGATCAGTGGGGCACGCCCGCGTAAAGTTTGTCCTGAATTACTTGAGCTTCCAGTATCTGGAGCAAGGCCGGGAACCATTTGTGCTAAAAGGCTTTGTAATTCTGGATTAACTTTTAAATGCGCTTCTATTTGCTTTTGACTAATAATAGTTATGGAAGCAGGGACCTCATCAATACTTTCAAAAACACGACTACCCGAAACAATAACGTGCTCCATTTCTGTTTGATTTAAATTTCTTTGGATCGTTGATTCGTCTGCAATACTGGCGCCACTGACTATTAATGCTATTAAGCTCAGAGATGTTTTAAACATGCGGGTCCTTCGTTTGAATGGTTTTAGTTGTATTAATGATGGGCGCAATATTAAGAGTAATTCAAAGTAAACGCAAGGTTAATGATAATTGTTTTTATTTGCATGTATACTATTGCAAGCTATAGGGGGTCAAATATAACGTTGCGTTAAAATAGATGCTCGTAACGGCAGTTGATTATTGTTAGCAGGCCTTCTGCGTTTTGTTGCACAAGGCATAAAAATAAAGATGCGATTAGCTTTAATTACAAAGTAATTTGTATAATCAAACTAAGGTGAACAACACTCAATTACGCAGTGTTCAATTGCAAATTCATCATGTAAATAGTGTTTTATGGCATTAAGCTCAATAGGGGTATCTGTTTGCATCACAATTTCACAGTGAGTGGTAGTATCGTCCAGTTGCCACGCTTTTATTGATTTTATTTGCGTAATAGCAAACTGTTGCAGTAATTTCTTGCTTATAAGTTGCTGATCAAAACCAATGGGTGCTGCTTGCATTAAAATGCTGCAGCTGGCTTTAAGTAATAACACGCCGTGATAAATAACGTACAGTGATATTAAAATGGTCGCTATTAAATCAACGACATACCACTGGTATAAAATGATTAAAGTACCGGCAATAATAACGACTATTGATGCCATTGCATCAGATACATTATGAATAAACGCCGCCTTTATATTCATGTTATTTTTAGCGCCGGCTTTAAAGGTTAATAACGCAGTGACTAAATCAACGAGTAGCGCTACTGCGGCAACCCATACAATAATCCAACCGTTAATTGGTTGGGGGTTTAAATAACCATTTATGGCTTCAAAAATTAAATAACCCCCGATGACTATTAACGTAGTGCTATTAAAAAGGGTTGCTAGTATCTCTGCGCGTTTGTAGCCAAAATGATGGGTTGTATCAGCCTGTTTATTGCCAATTTTTCGGGCAACGAGGGCAATAAATATAGAGGCCGCATCACTTAGGTTATGTAATGCATCGGCAATTAATGAAAGGCTACCAGAAAATACGCCACCAACAACTTGCACTGCAGTCAGTAAAACATTTATAAATACGGCAAGAGTGAGCTGTTTATCACTTTGGTTATCATCAACGTGACTGTGTGAGTGACCATGACCCATTTTAGTTAAACTCCCTTATTGCTTTACTTTTTACTCATAATGACAACTTTTTACGATTTATAAAAGCGCTGTTTTAATTTGTTTTTTAGATATCTTAATGGCTAAATTTAAATAAGCCCGTGATAGTTACGTATTGAATATAAAAACGATATGCTAGGGTATAAATAATTGTATTAATGGCTTAAGTTATCATAATTATTTAGGCACTTTTTATTTTGAATTTAATAGGCATAAAAGTCGTTTTGAAGGGTTAATAACAATGAACACAGCAATAGAAATTCGCGATGCACAGCCAAGTGATGCAAAAACAATTTTGCATTTTATTAATGAGCTTGCCATTTACGAAAAAGAGCCAGATGCAGTTAAAACCAATGAACAAGCAATTTTAGATACACTGTTTTGCGACGGCGCAACAGCGCACAGTTTAATTTGTTTACAAGATGATGAACCGATTGGTTTTGCGGTGTATTTTTACAACTACTCTACTTGGTTAGGTAAAAATGGTCTCTATTTAGAAGATTTATATGTTAGCCCAGATAGCCGTGGAAATGGTGCCGGTAAAGCTATCATGAAAGAGCTGGCAAACAGAGCAATAAGCAAAGACTGTGGCCGCTTTGAGTGGGTAGTGCTTGATTGGAATAAACCCGCGATTGATTTTTATAATAGCATGGGCGCTGAGCCACAGAATGAATGGATTATATATCGTTTAACGGGCCAAGCATTGATTGATTTTGCAAACAAAGATTAGTGCCGAATATGGCCAGTAATATACCTAGTTTTTGTTAAGCTAAGCGCTACATAACTTATAAGAGCAATTTATGGTTAATCAGCATTGGCAAAAAGCGCGTCAGAGCCGCGATGCGCGTTTTGATGGGCTTTTTTATGTAGCGGTAAAAACCACAGGTATTTATTGTCGGCCAATTTGCCCCGCGCCCACTGCGCATGAAAAAAATGTAACCTACTATCAGTTTGCGCACTCTGCTGCGCAAGCAGGGTTTAGGCCTTGTATTCGTTGCAGGCCCGATAGCGCACCAGGTAGTGCTGCTTGGCTGGGATCACAAACCACTGCATTGCGTGCTAAGCAGTTAATTGATCAATATCACGAGTGTGATTGTGAAGTACTTGCTGCGCGTTTAGGAATAAGCAGTCGCTATTTAAGACGGCTTTTTTCTCAATATTTTGGTCTTTCAGTAACTCAATATCGGTTATTTAATCAATGCCATTTTGCAAAAAAATTGATTCAAGAAACCAGCTTACCGCTTACCGAGATAGCGTTTGCTTCCGGCTTTAAAAGTGTGCGACGATTCAATGATGCTTTTTTAAAACAACTTAATATCGCGCCCTCAGCGCTCAGAACCGCCAAGCATTCAACTGATCTTGGGCTCACCTTAATTTTGCCTTTTCGTCCGCCGTATAACTGGCAAGCATTGCATGGGTTTTTAGCAAAACGACTTATAGAGCCAATAGAGTGGTTAACGCCAACCAGTTATGGGCGTACTTTTACTTATAAATCGTGTAGAGGCCGCTTTAATGCTGAATTTATTGCAGATAAACATCATTTTCGGGTGCAAATTGATATAGATAATACGCAATATTTACAGCCAGTTATTAACAACATTCGCCGTGTACTTGATTTAGATGCAGATACTTATTTAATTGAGGCGCATTTAAGCGAACACATTAATAATGCATTTCCACTTACTAAAGGCTTAAGGTTACCGGGTATTTGGTCAACCTTTGAAGCGGGTATTCGCGCTGTGTTAGGTCAGCAGGTGAGTGTAACTGCGGCGCATAATTTAGTGACTCAATTAGTGCAACAGCTTTCGGAGCAACAAGAGGGAAAGGTGTACTTTCCAACACCTGAAGTAGTGGCAGGTAGTGATTTTGCTTTTTTTAAAATGCCGCAGGCACGTAAAAATGCACTGCATAATCTCGCTGAATTTTGTGCTATTCACCCCAAGGAGGATGATTTAGACCAATGGCTTACTTTAAAAGGAATTGGCCCTTGGACGGTTAATTACGCAAAACTGCGCGGTCAAAGCCAACCCGATATTTTACTTGATGGCGATTTAGGGGTTAAAAAAGCCCAAGCGGCAGCAAGCTCGTTTGAATCTGCGAACTGTGCACCATTTCGATCTTACTTAACTTTTCAACTTTGGCAGCAATTATGATAGTGCAAACCAGTTTACCCAGCCCGATTGACGATATTATTATTCAGGCAACTGAAAACGGTATTAGTTATGTGGGGTTTTATCCACCGACCAGTTATACCAGTACGCCTTTAAATAAGGTGACTAATTCACATGTTTTATCTTGTGTGGCGCAGCTTAATGAGTACTTTGCTCATACGCGTACTGAGTTTGATTTAGAGCTTGATACTGGCGGCACGCCATTTCAGCAAAGCGTATGGCAGGCATTACAAAGCGTACCGTTTGCTAAAGTGGCAACCTATAAAGATATTGCCATACAATTAAATAATCCTAAAGCAGTGAGGGCGGTGGGGGCTGCAAATGGCAAAAACCCAATCAGCATTATTGTGCCGTGTCACCGCATCATTGGTGCAAATAAAAAGCTAACTGGTTATGCTGGTGGCTTAGAGCGTAAGCAATGGTTACTAGAGCACGAAGCAAAATAAATAAAATAGCGTTTCCAAATTTGTATTCTCTGCACTTTAGGGTAGCATAAGCGCACTTTTTATTTGAAGGCACGGCCATGGCGCAATTATACTTTTACTACTCTGCAATGAATGCAGGTAAATCAACCACTTTATTACAATCAGCGTTTAATTATAAAGAGCGCGGTATGGAGCCGGTGATCCTCACGGCTGCCATTGACGATAGAGCAGGAGTGGGCAAAGTATCCTCACGTATAGGCCTTCAAGCAGATGCACATATTTATGATGCGGATAAAGACGTATACGAGCTAATTAAATCGCTCAATAGTGATAAAAAACGCCATTGTGTACTCGTGGATGAATGTCAGTTTTTATCTAAAGATCAAGTTATGCAGTTAACCGATGTAGTCGATGAGTTAGGTATTCCCGTATTGTGTTACGGCTTAAGAAACGACTTTAGAGGTGAGTTATTTAGCGGCTCGCAATATTTACTTGCTTGGGCTGATAAGTTAATAGAACTTAAAACGGTGTGTCATTGTGGGCGTAAAGCAAATCACGTATTACGTACCGATGAAAATGGCGAGGCTATTGCCGATGGCAACCAAGTAGAAATTGGCGGCAACGACCGTTATGAATCGGTGTGCCGCAAACATTATAAAGCCGCGTTAAATATGGGCCGTTAAGGCTTTAATAAAGGTATCTATATCCGCTTTGGTAATACCTAAATGGGTTACTAGCCTAAGTTGCTTACTTGGGCTAAACACAATGCCCTGTACTTTTAAATCGGCTGCTAGTTTTGTGATGTTTATGCTGTTATCAAACGTAGCGTAAACCATGTTTGTGGTATTACTCATGTTTACGTTAAAACCTGCCACGTTATTTAACTGCTTTGCTAAATAACGTGCATTAGCGTGGTCATCGACTAAACGTTGAGTGTTATTTTCTAAAGCATATTGCCCCGCAGCAGCTAATATACCCGCTTGGCGCATACCGCCGCCAAGCACTTTTCGCCAGCGTCTTGCTTTGGCTATCAATGCTGTTGAACCAAGCAATAATGAACCAACAGGTGCACCTAATCCTTTTGATAAGCAAATAGATACAGAGTCAAAATGTTGGGTTATTTCTTTAATATCAACGTTAAGCTCTGCAGCGGCATTAAAAGCGCGAGCGCCATCTAAATGCAGTGCTAAGTTATGTTGGTTAACAAATTCGCGTGCTTTGAGTAAATAATCAATACCGAGTACTTTACCACCTATGGTGTTTTCAAGGCTTAACAGGCGGGTTTTTGCAAAGTGGCTATCATCGGGTTTAATTGCTGCAGCAATTTTAGTAAAACATAGACTACCATCGGCTTCATTTTCAATAGGCTGTGGCTGAATAGAGCCTAAAACGGCAGCGCCACCGCCTTCAAACTTGTAGTTATGAGCATTTTGGCCACATATATACTCGTCGCCGCGTTCACAATGGGCCATTAATGCAAGCAGATTTGTTTGTGTGCCTGAGCTACAAAAAAGTGCATCTTGCACATTAAAACGTAATCGAGCATAAGCTTCTAATTGGTTTACACTTTCATCATCGCCATAAACGTCGTCGCCGACGGGGGCATGATACATAATATCCCGCATTTTGCTGCACGGTTTTGTTACTGTATCTGAGCGAAAATCTATCATGGGGTGTCCTTAAGTGGCTTTATACTAATTCTTCACAAATTTGTTCTCGGGTGGCTTTATCAAAATAGCTCCATGCAATAAAGCGACTGACTTTTTGCCCTTGTGCCATTTCAACAATTTTAAATTCACTAATAGGCTGTTGTTTTAGCTGTGCTTCTAAGGCTGCTAGAGTTTCTTTTTTAGAAACCAACGAGGTAAACCAAATTACTTGGTCACTGTGATCCCTGCTTTCTTTGATCATGTTAGAAATGAATGCTAATTCACCACCTTCACACCACAGCTCATTACTTTGTCCGCCAAAATTAAGTGCTTGCGAAGGCGCTTTGCCTAAGTTTTTCCATTTACGTTCACTGCCTTTACTGGCTTCTTCTGCACTGGCGTGAAATGGCGGGTTACACATCGTTAAATGATACAAATCTTTCGCATTAATCACCCCTTTAAAAATATGCTCGGGATTTTTTTGTTGTTTAAGCGTTATTTTTAGATTATTGAACTGAGCGAGCTGCTTGGCTATTTTTATTGCTGCAGAGTCTATGTCGCTGCCAGTAAAATGCCATTGGTATTCGCTATTGCCCGTTAGCGGGTAAACTAAGTTAGCGCCAGTGCCTATATCAAGCACTTTAATTTGTCGGCCAGTGGGAATAACCTGCTGATTATCTTCGCTGAGTAAGTCAGCTAAGTAATGAATATAATCTACTCTACCTGGAATAGGTGGGCACAAGTTGTGCTCAGGAATGTCCCAAAAGTTAATGTTGTAATGACTTTTTAATAGCGCCTGATTCAAGGTTTTTACAGCTAAGTTATTACTAAAATCAATACTTTGATTGCCTGCTGGAGTCGTAATTAAAAAAGCAGTTAACGAAGGGGTTTGCGAGGTAAGCAAATTAAAATCGTAACCATTTTTGTGTTGATTGCGCGGATGTAATTTAGAACGAGTTGATTTTGCTTTCATGAGGCTTTTTTAACAACAGGAATAAAATCCAATAGTAACAAATACAGACAGAAAAAGTGCATAATTTTCCCTTTGGCTTACCAGTTATTACTGGTAGGATGAGTTGTTAGCAATTATAAGGAATTCGCTTTGGCAGTTACTCAAGAGTCTGTTTTTATTAAATTAGGTGACCATCAAACACTGCATTTGCGTCGTATCGCCAACCAGCAGCCAAGTGGGCCTGTGGTGCTATTAATTCATGGCGCGGTAGAAAATGGCAAAATATTTTACACTCATAGCAATAAAGGGTTAGCGCCTTTTTTAGCTGAACAAGGGTATTGTTGCTACGTAGCTGATTTACGCGGGCGTGGTGAAAGTAAACCTGCTATTTGTAAGCAAGCACGGTATGGACAAACTGAGGCGATTGTTGAAGATATTCCGGCATTTATTGAGAAAATTGAACAGTTAGAGAGTAAAAAACCTGACTTTTTAGTTGCTCATTCTTGGGGTGGGGTGTTGCTTAATAGCGTGTTTGCTCGCTTTCCTGAGCTGATAAACGATGTAAAAGCGTGTGCCTATTTTGGTTCAAAGCGTTCGCTATTTAATAATCACCCTAAAAAGTTATTTCAGGCCAATTTGATTTGGTATTTTATGGCACCAATTTTAGCGAAAAAACACGGTTATTTACCGGCAAAACGCTTAAAGTGGGGCAGTGATGATGAAACTCAAAAGTCGCACTATCAAAGTATGCAGTGGGCGAAGCAAAATCCATGGGTAGACAGTGATGATGGCTTTGATTACGCTAAAACATTAGCAACTCTCACGCTTCCTCCAACGTTACATATTGCGGCAGTAAAAGATAAAGCATTGGCACAGCCTATCGATATTCAAAAGTTTATTGATGAGTCAGGTACTGGGGTGCAAAAAATGCAAATATATGGCCGCCGCTTTGGGCACAAAGTAGATTACGATCATATTAATATGCTTACTCACCCTCAGGCACGCCAAGAACAGTTTATGGATGTGCTTAATTGGTTTGAGGCAACGAGAGCAAACTAAGTAAAGGGGCTTCATAACGCTGCCACTTATCAAGGCTTTTGTTATTTACAGGTTGCCTGATGGCATGTTTACTGAGCGTTGTAACGGCGCTTTTGTTTTTGTAAAAGTCCAAACAAGTGTGTTCAAATTCGCAGCCAGTAAAACTCAATAGTGCGGTTAATTGATCTTTAGGATTTTCAATTAACTGCTCGTAACTTAAATTATAAATAGCTAAGCGGTTAAATTGCTGCCAATGGCTCATCAGTTTTTCATAAAGCTGATGATACAAAGCAAATTCATTTAAATCACAAAAATAGGGTTCGTTTTCAGCAAAGTAATTAGTAAACACTGAAAATGCGGTTGCATGAAAGTTGCGGGTCAGGTTTATAAACTTAGCATCTGGGAATAAAATATAAATTAACCCTAAGTTTTGGTAGTTGCTAGGCAGTTTATTGATAACAAATGCGCAATTGCCCTCAAAAGAGCTTAACGTATCTAAATAAATAGCTCTGGCTTGGTTAATTAAAGGCATTGTTAGCTTAGTTAAGCATTGAGGGTAGCGTAACCCTGTTTTATGTTCTAAAAAGGCGACTACCTTATTACTAATACTGGAGTCTTCTCCAAGCGTTGCCCATTGACTGTGCCCTGCTAACATTTGTTCTAGTAGGGTTGAGCCGCTTCGTGGCATGCCAATAATAAACACAGGTGTGACAGGATACTGCTTATTTAGTTTTGCTAAATTGAGCACACTTTCATTGTTATATTCAATAAGTTGATCATAAAACCCAATTAAATCTTCAGTATTAAATTCACTGAGTTTGTGTTGTTGCTGATTGGCAATCACAAAATAGTTAAACGCTTGATCAGTATCGTCTAACTTGTCGTAACTTTTAGCTAAAGCATAGTAGCAGACCATTTTTAAGCGTAGGTTATTTGTTTGTGTTAAAAAATGGTGTAACTGATCAATGTAATTATTTGCTTTATTAAAGCGCCCTAATTGTACCAATTCAAATAAAACATAAGCCGTAACCGGTGCTATCCCAAGCTTTAATGCCTCCTCAAATGTGGCCTGCGCTTTATCAAGCTCGCCAAAATTTAAATAATGCTGAGCTAAATAATAATGGGTGTCTGGGTTGTCTGCGGCAATGCTTGTTGCGTATTCGAGTACTTTTTGCGCATCTTCAGGGGAGTTGACCGCATTAAATGCATCACTTAATGCATACAAAGGTTCTAATACATAAGGGAGGTGCTGACACGCTCGTTGTAGTATATACACAGCAGCATCAAATTGTTCCAAACGCAGTGCTACTTTACCAAGGCCAAACAGGGCGTCACCATTGTCAGGCTCTGCTTGTAATAGCGTTTTGTAATGAAACTCAGCTTCTCTAAGCTTGTTTTGTGACAATAACTCATTCGCTTTTTTTAGTAGCATAATACAACTAATATTCTTTTTATTTACTATAACCCCAAAGCCACAAAAAATGCGAGTGTAAAAGTCATTTTAAATGGGTTTATAGAGGGTAATAAAAAGGCGAAATGCTTTACACATTTCGCCTTTGATTATCATTAACACATTTTAGAAAGTATAGGTTGCTTTAGCGTAGTAAAAGCCACCATTAATTCCGTATGGAGATGTTTCGTAGTACTTACCACCCCAGTTGTTATTTGGTGCTACGGCGAAATCAAGTTTCTCTGCTTCTTGATCCAGTAGGTTTTGTGCACCGACTGAGAAACTAATTGAGTCATTCATGAAGTAAGTTACTTCAACATCTAATGTGACTGCTGCATCAGCCATTTTAGCCGTTTCATCATAATCTACGTGAACGCCTTGGTACTCACCAAAGTAGTTAAGGCGAGAAAATGCTGAAAAGCTTTCCCATTGTTGTGCCCAGCTCAGTGTTGCACGGTGATTAGGTAAGTCATTTTCAAGACGACTTACTTTAAATGCACCGGTAATATCACTTGAGCGTGTTACTTCTGTCTCATTCCAGTTGTAAGCTAAGCTAAATGTAGAGCTACCACTGAACAACTCAGCCGAGTAGTTAGCAACTAAGTCAACACCTTGAGTAGTGGTATCAAAGTCATTGGTAAAGAAACTAACTTGCGCTAAGTTTTGTACGTTAGGTACACCAGCAGCTTCGAGTGTGTCTTTATCTGCTTGGCTAAGTTCTATTTTATCTGACTGACTAATACGATCATCTACTTGGATGTTGTAGTAATCAACTGTTAAGAATAAATCGCCAATGGTGTATACCGCACCAAAGGTGTAGCTTTGCGATTCTTCAGGTTCAAGTTCAGTACCACCTAGTTGAATAGCAATTGGGTTTGTAGGTGGTAACAATGCTGAATCTACCAGTACACCACTGCTTAAGTTAGTTTGTACGTTACTAACATTTGCTTGGCCTACGGTAGGCGCACGGAAACCGGTGCTAATTGAGCCTCGAACGTTTAGATCTTCAGTAAGGTGGTATTGACCCATTAACTTATAGTTAGTGGTTGAACCAAAGGTATCGTAATCTTCGTAGCGAAGCGCTAAGCCCATTAAGAATTCTTCAGTAAATGGCGCTTCAATATCAATGTAAGCTGCATAGTTGCGACGGTCGTATTCGCCTGCATCTGATGGTTTAAATCCAGGGAAACCGTTAGAACCAATACCAAAACCTTGATCAGTTAATGGGCCGGCAATAAATGAAGCTTCATCGCCTGCTACTACAGTAAAGGTTTCTTCATGCCACTCTAAACCACCGGCAATGTTTACATCGTAAGCTAAGTCAAAGTCAAAACCCTTTGAAATATCAAAATTAAAGTTTTTCTCTAATTGTTCATATTTACCTGGGCTAAAATCACGCGGGCTATCTGGACCCAATGATGCATTGATTGTGTCGTATATAAAGTAGCGAGATTCGTTGTAACCTACAGTACCGCTTAAATCATAGTAAGCGCCTTCTAAAAAGCCACCAGTAAACTCACCTTTAGTACCAATAGTGAGTGACGTATCGGTGATATTACCACCAAAGTTTGGTGTAAAACCGCCCGGAAGCATTTCGTTAAATGCGAAACAATCAGGGTTGTTTGCTACACCATTAATGTAGTCAGGGTTATCAAGAACGTTGTCATCAATCATAATGGTTGGACAGTTACCGCTCATATCACCGGTTAAGTCACCAACAAGAAGTGTTTCGCCACCATCGTTTGAGTATGCACCAGGGCGAGTATGCGGGTTACGGTAATAAAAACCACCGCGTACATCACGCTCTGAGTAGTTACCAAACATATAAAATTGAGAGTCGTTAGTTAGCTCTAAACCAACATTACCAAAGATAGAGATGTCGTCATCTACCTCAGGTGCACCCCATACTTGGGTGATTGGGGCAATGTCTGGAACGCCTGCAGCATCAAGTGCTGTGGCATCGGCTCTTTGTACAGAACGGCTGGTCGCATCGGCTGTTTTGTACTGAAAACTTAAATTTGCAAAACCGCTATCGGTAAATGGTAAGCCCACATTACCTGAAATTTGGGTTGTATCACCATCGCCTTCGTAATATTGGCCTTTACGAACTTCGAATGACCCGCCTTCTGAGGCATCTTTAAGTTGGAAGTTTAAAACCCCAGCAATCGCATCAGAACCATATTGTGCAGCAGCACCATCGCGAAGTACTTCTACTTGTTTCAGTGCAATACTTGGAATAACTGAAATGTCGGCACCTTGAGCACCATCATTAATACCACCACCTAAAAAGGCAATAACAGAGGCACGATGACGACGTTTACCGTTAAGTAAAATTAGTGTGCTATCAGAAGGAAGTCCGCGCAAGTTTGCAGGGCGTACTAATGAAGCGGCATCACTGATTGGCATTGAGTGAACGTTTAAAGAAGGAATAGCTCCTTTTAACAGCTCTAGCATATCTGTGTTGCCTGACTTGCTAAGCTCTTCGCCACCGATAATGTCGATAGGAACAGGTGAGTCACCAATAGAGCGAGGCGCAGAGCGCGTACCAACTACGGCAATTTTTTCTACGTTTTTGTTTACTTTAACTTCGGTTTGCTCTTCTTGAGCAATTGCTGAACCAGAAACAAACAAGCCTGCGGCTGTTGTTGCTAGAGCAAATTTGATCGCCTGTTGAAGCGCATTGCTTTTTAATTTCATTCTAAATATCCCCAGTTAGAATTGATTTGTATAGTCTATTTACTGACTTATTTTTGTGGACATTTCACATTCAATGGGGAGCAAATATAGCTAACTCACTCCTAAAAGCTTAATTAATTAAGCGCACCTCCTGTGAGTCCTCGAAATAGACTATAGATAAAAAAACTAAAGAGGGCAATGGCTAATTAACTACTATTTAACAAGTGGAAACAAATGGTTTATCTAAAAATAACGCAGAGTTAATCACAACTAGGGCGAGAAAAGGGGGTAAAAACAGACATTGATACATAATTACTAACTAAATAAGCTATTTTAGTTATTTTCTATTATTGAATTAAATTGACTTACTGTTGATATTTTCACCATGGTGTTTTTTCCACGCAGCCAGCTTTTCTTTATATTCATCCCACACGCAAGGGCAGCAACTGCCGCCGCCACAGCACTCATCAGATTTTGGTCTTTCGGGTTTAGTACTAGGGATGTTTTTTTGCATTTTTTTATTACAAAAGTGGAAAAAAGGACGCTTAGAATAAATGATTGAATAAAGCGTGTAAATTATTCTTTGTGAACTTAGAACGCTGTGTGAGAATACAGGCTATGCGATTATATAAAGTCATTCATCGTGCACCCTGGCGGGTTGCTAAAATAAGTAAAAAGCGACAACAACTACGCTTTCGTCGTGCTATGGTCGCGCTTAAAATAGCCCTTGCTCAGGAAAAGCAAGAAACCAAAGAAATGCTAATAACTTATAGGCGTTATACCCAAGGGCAAACAAACAAAGCAGAACTAAAACGCGCCAACGAGCAGTTTGTAGATATATTAAAAGGATTAGGACTAGGCGTTTTTGCGTTATTACCGTTTGCACCATTAACTATTCCACTGGTTGTTAAACTAGGGCAGTTAGTGGGTGTTGATGTATTGCCAAGTTCTTTTAGTATGAATAAGCCTATTAAAGAAATTGATCAACAGATTGCTCAACAAAGCCAACAGCAAGACTCAACTCCCTCAAAGAAGAAGTAAGCTAGCAGAACATAATTAGCTATACCTTTTAATAGTGCTTATTGTTATGCTAGGACATCATTTTCTATTATGTGAGTCATTAATGAGCGCTTTACTTCGTCATACCTCTTCAGGAATTCCTCTATCTTTTATTGTTAAAAATGAATTAACAGACTGGCTTACTCAGCAACCAAGCTTTGTGCAGCAGTGGCTTGCAAATACCGATTTTGAAAAGTCAGGACTTGCGTTAATACCAAACGCAGAAACCGGTGAATTAAGCCAAGTATTTTGTATTATGCAACGAGTCGATGATTTTTGGGCTGCTGGCGAGCTTGCAAGTAAATTACCTAAAGGCTGCTATCAAATTCAGGGTGATGAGTCTTTAGTTTCTCAACTTGCTTTAGGCTTTGTGTTAGGTGGTTATGAGTTCAGTGAGTATAAACAAAAAGCCACAGCAAAAGCTCAGCTTGGCATTGCCGATAAAACATTATATGAACAAGTAAAACAACAAGCAGATGCAATTAATCTAGCTCGCGACTTAGTTAATACCCCAGCTGCCGATATGATGCCGCAGCACTTATCACAGGTAATGAGCGATTTAGCTGATACATTCGACGGCGAGTTTACCCAATGGGTAGGCGATGAGTTATTAGAACAAAATTATCCAACTATTCATATGGTAGGCCGTGCAAGTGAAAACAAACCGCGTTTACTCGATTTGAAGTGGGGGGCGGTTGATGCGCCACAAATTACATTAGTCGGTAAAGGTGTATGTTTTGACTCAGGTGGGCTAGATTTAAAACCAAGTTCAGGCATGCGTAACATGAAAAAAGACATGGGTGGGGCTGCGCATGTTATTGCCTTGGCTCAATTAATTATGGCTGCTAACTTACCAATACGTCTTCGTGTTTTAGTACCTGCGGTTGAAAATGCTGTTTCGCGTAATGCATTTCGCCCTGGCGATGTAATAAAAACCCGTAAAGGTATTATGGTCGAAATAGATAATACTGATGCAGAAGGGCGACTAGTTCTGTGTGATGCTTTGAGCGAAGCACAAAACGATGAGCCTGAATTAATTATTGATTTTGCTACCTTAACTGGTGCGTGCCGTGTTGCTTTAGGGACAGAGCTGCCAGGCTTCTTCTCAACGGAACGTGATGTCGCTAATGCGATTATGGATTCGGGGATGCAAGTTAACGACCCTGTTTGGCAATTACCGTTATTCGAGCAATACACCCCATTTTTGAAAAGCGATGTGGCTGATATGACTAACTGTTCAAGTACGCCATTTGGTGGCGCAATAACCGCTGCGCTTTATTTGAAAGAATTTGTAGAGCCAAACACACCATGGGTTCATTTTGATGTAATGGCATGGAACTTACGAGCATTACCAGGGCGCCCTGCAGGTGGTGAAGCTCTGGGCATTCGTGCAGTATTTACTTACCTACAAAATCGATTTAACTAACCTAACTAGGGTTAACTAAATCAAACATACCTTGCCTTGAGTTATTTGATGTTAAAGCGCATATAACTCAAGGGGTAAACCATCTGGATCGGCAAAAAAGGTGAATTTTTTGCCGGTAATTTCATCCACTCTTATTTCTTCTACGTCGATTCCATGCGACTCTAAATACGTTTTACTGTTTTCTACACTACTAACCTTAAATGCTAAATGTCTAAGTCCTTGTGCTTCGGGATAGCTTGGTCTACTCGGCGCATCGTTAAACGAAAATAATTCTAACTGACTGCCATCAGGTAAAGCTAAATCGAGTTTGTAAGACTGACGCTCTGCTCGATAATGCTCATTAATAATCGTGAGTTTTAATATTTCACTATAAAAATGTTTAGAGCGTGGGTAGTTGCTACAAATGATGGCTACATGATGAATGCCTAGTAGTTGCATATATTTTCCTTAAAAAACAAAAAAGCGCACTGAAAGCAGTGCGCTGTTTATCAATACATATTTGCTTGGTGTAATGTTAGCATTTAGCTAGGCTCTGCGTCTTTACACGCTTTTACAGCTGGTGCAACAAGCTCTAAACCTGTTTTATCACACGGTGGAAGTTTAGCATCGCTAACAGCAATGGGGGTTACTCGCTCGCCCCATTTGATGTAGCTTGCCGCCCACGTTAGGCCTGCTCCAAATGCAGCCGACATAATATTGGCATGCGGCTTAATTAAACCTTGCTCAACGGCCTCACACAGCGCAATGGCAATCGTTGCAGCAGAGGTATTACCGTATTCGCCAATGTTAACCATTACTTTACTGTCTTCAACCTTTAAACGGTTTTGAATTGCTTGAATAATGCGTAAGTTAGCTTGATGTGGAACTAGTACATCGATATCGTCTAACTTAAGGTTGGCTTGTTCAAGCACGTCGTCACAGGCTTCACTCATGCCTTTAACTGCACGTTTAAATATTTCACGGCCTTCAAATAAAAGGTCTGATGGGCCAATTGGCTCATATTTATTTAAATCACTGCCAAAATTAGTAATGTGTAAAATATCACGATCTTCGCTGTCACAGCCGGTTTTAGTTCCTAATAAGCCTGCAGGTGTTTCTGCTGCTTCAAGCACAACGGCACCGGCACCATCACCAAATAATACTGCGCTATCGCGTCGTGCCCAGTTTACATACCAAGTCATGCGTTCAGCGGCAATAACTACGGCTTTTTTGATCATACCGGCTTGAATTTGCGCTGTCGCCGCTTGTAAAGCATATAAAAAACCAGAACATGCTGCATTGGTGTCCATGGCTGCAGCGCCAGTGGCGCCAATATTTTTTTGTACTAATGAGGCTGTGTTTGCAACTACTGTTGAGGGGGTGCACGTTGCTAAAATAACTAAATCGATATCTTTTGCATCTACGCCAGCGCAAGCAATAGCATGTTTTGCAGCCACACTAGCAAGCTCGGCAGTACTTACATGGCTAACTCTACGCGCTTTGATACCGGTACGCGTGGTGATCCACTCATCGGTGGTATCTACAATTTCACTTATTTCGTCGTTGCTGATGCTGGCTGGTGGAATGCATTTGCCCCAACCAGTGATATGTGCGTAAGGCATAGTGTGTTCTCTTAAAAGTGGTATGACGTGTTCGTCTTATGAATACGTTATAACAAAAATTAGCTATTAACTCTAGTTTATAGCAGCTATAGAGCTGTAATTACTGCTATTTTACCAATTGTTTGTTGTATTTTTAGTGAAAGGTTAATTGTAAGTTTTTACTTTGTAAATTAAATGAGTGTTTAGCTTAGGTGCTTTTTATAAGCTAGTCCATCACCTTCAACACTTGCTTAAAGTACTTGTGACGTATGCTTGAGTGCAGCTATGCGAGCGGATACTATAAGGCGGTTTAGTGTATAATAATTACAATAAAAAAAGCATGTTAATCATGAATAATAAAATCAAGTGTATCCAGGAACCCTATTGTGTTAATTAAAACCGACCCAGCTATTAGCCGATTATTAATGCTGCGCAGTGGTGCCATCGTTGTTCAGCTTATTGCGGTACTCAGTGTGTATTTTTTACTAGAACATCAAATTGCACTTATGCCGTTGTTAGGGGTTATTGCTGTTGAGGCGGTTTTTCAGTTAGCCAGTGTATTTGCCTACCGGCATGTAAGCCAAGCAAAGCCAATTGGCATGTTAATGCAACTGACCGCCGATGTGCTTTTTTTAACTATTTTGTTGTCTTTAAGCGGCGGTGCAACTAACGCATTTGTGTCGTTATTGTTGCTGCCCATTATGATAGCTGCAATCACACTAAGCGCTCGAGGGCTTGCCTATATTGCTGTATTGGCCATTGCCGCCTATAGCTTATTATTAATTAAAATGCCCGAACACAGTATGCACCAAATGAATATGAATGGTCATTTTATTGGTATGTGGGTTAATTTTGTTATAAGTGCTTGCGTAATTGCGTTAGTTATAGGGGCTATGAACCGCGCTTTGCAACAGCGTGAACGCACTATTGCCAAAGTTAGAGAAAAACAGTTACGCAATGAACAACTGGTAACACTTGATGGCGCAGCGGCGCAAATTACTCATCAATTAGCAACACCAATTGCTAATTTACAATTATTATTTGAAGAGCTTTTAGAAGAGCATCCTAACAATGAAGTTATTCAGCAAATGCAAACGCCGCTATTGCAATGCCGCACTCAGCTTAACGACTTTAGAAAGCTCTCAATGCAGTTACGAGATAAAAACACTCAAGCACCCATTAAAGCAGAGCAGCTGCAAAATCAAATTCATGATACGTTACTATTACAATACCCCAATCAACAAATAAACTGGCTTAACGAGTCACCTGAAGCCACATTACAAAGTGACGCTATGCTGTTACCTGCAATTTTAAATTTATTACAAAATGCAGTACTTGCTAATCAAAAACACGCCCAAGTGCAACTTGAACTAAGTTGGCAGCAACCTGACGCACAAAACATTGCGTTAATTATTCGTGATTTTGGTGCTGGTTTTTCATCCTCAGAGTTAGCAGAGTTAGGTGGGCAGTTAATGCCTAGTGAGCAAGGCATGGGGATCGCAGTTATGTTATCAAATGTGACATTTGAGCGGTTAAATGGCTCGTTAACTGTATATAATCACCCCGAAGGCGGAGCGGTTGCAAAGATAACGATGCCACTATTAACAGCAGAGACAAAAGCATGAAGCTACTTATTATTGAGGATGATATTAATTTAGCGACAACGTTGGCACGGCGGCTAACTAAGCACGGTTTTAACTGCGAGATCGCACATAATCACACTGATGCACTTCTAAAGGCTCGCCAGCAACAGCCTGATTGTATTTTATTAGATATGAAACTGGCTGATGAGAATGGACTGTCGCTTATTGCACCGCTGCGGCATTTACTCACCCATGCACATATTGTATTGCTGACTGGCTTTGCAAGTATAGCAACGGCGGTAGAGGCGATGCGCTTAGGTGCTAATGACTATTTAACTAAGCCTGTTGATATGGCAAGTTTATTAAAAGCACTTAAAGTTGAGGTGGCAAGTACGACAGTAACTGAAATTTCTGAGGGGGTTATGTCGCCCGAGCGTTTAGAGTGGGAGCATATTCAACATGTTTTACATAGTAATAACGGTAATGTATCAATGACCGCAAGGCAGCTAAATATGCATAGGCGCACCTTGCAGCGTAAATTACAAAAAAAACCAGTGCAGCAGTAATGCAAAATCAAAAAATTATTTTATTTGATGCGCAATGTAAGCTTTGTAGTGCATGGTGCAATTTTGTTATAGCTCACGATCCGAGCATAAAATTTAAATTGTGCAGTGTGCAATCGCCGGCAGGGCAATCGCTACTTGCTCAATTTGGCTTTTCCACCACCGATTTTACTTCGATGGTTTATATAGAAGCACAAAAACCATATACCCGCAGCCAAGCCGTTTTTCGAGTGTTCAGTCAGTTAGGCTATCCGTGGAAGTTGATTAGCGTATTTAAGTTATTACCACGAAAGCTGACTGATTGGCTTTATAACAAAGTGGCTAAAAACCGTTATACATTATTTGGTAAATACCAACACTGTCGAATCCCTCAACAAAAAGATGAAGATCACTACTTATAACCACATTTTTAGCAAGTGCTGGATCACTTAGGCTGTGCTAAAATCGCGGCGTTTAATTACTAGTAAATAGGTTTTAAGGGCTTTTTCATGGCAAATACAGCGCACGCACTGCATATTTTAGTAAAACATAAAGAGATTGCAGAAGACATCATTAAGCAATTAGGCAAAGGCGCAAAGTTTCAAACCTTAGCTAAAAAATATTCGTCTTGTCCGTCGGGCAAAAAGGGCGGTGATTTAGGTGAGTTTAGACGCGGCCAAATGGTACCGCAGTTTGATAAAGTTGCTTTTAGTGGTGCAATTTTAGAGCCACATTTAGTAAAAACAAAATTTGGTTGGCATGTGATTAAGGTGCTTTATCGCACTTAAAAAGCGGAATTTTAAGTTCCCGCTATACTTACTATTTCTCATTTTATAACTGCTAAAGCACCTTGGAATGACTATGAAGCTATTTAATTTATGCTGCAGTGTTATCCTCATTACCCTGTCTTTTTTTGCATGTGGCAGCGAGCAAACTGTGACGCTAAAAATAGGAAAACCAAGCACACCTAATATGCCAAGAAACCACTATGTTTTGAGCTTATTAGAAAAAAGCTTTGCGCAGATGAATGTAAAACTTAATATTAGTTATAGTGTTGAGCCGATGAATACCAAGCGAGTATTAGAAGAGCTAAAGCACGATGGGGCTATTAATTTTGCTTGGTTAAGTATGTCAAAAGAGCAAGCAAATAGCCTCGTACACACAACCTTTCCAATATACAATGGCTTGCACTCAAAACGTTTACTGATGATAAAACAAAGCCGGCTGGGCGAATTTTCAGATATAAAAACCCTTGAACAACTAAAGCCGTTTATAGCCTTACAAAAGCAAAGTTGGTCTGATTATTATGTATTAAAGAACAATGGCTTAACAGTTAATGGTGATTTGAGTTATGAAAGCATGTTAAAAGCGTTAGATGAAGGACTTGGCGATTACTTTCCTCGTTCAGTAACTGCGATTAGAGCTGAAATACAAAAAAGCCCACAATACAACTTTGTAGTTGAGCCACATATTATGCTGCAGTACGATAATTTTTATTACTTTTATGCAAACGAAAAAAATAAAGCAATTATCGACTTATTACAGCAGGGTTTAACAAAGCTAGCACAAAAAGGTGAGCTTGATGCCCTCTACACGCATTTTTACCATGATGTTGAGGACGGGCTTGGTTTAAGTCAGCGAACTGTATTTAAACTAAAGCATTAGGGCCTGTTAACTAATCTTGCTTAGCTTCTTCTTCGCTTATTTGCTTAAGTGCTTGAATAAACGACTCACTCGGCTGCCCACCGGTAAGCGCATACTTATCATTTATAATGAAAGTAGGCACTGAAGTAATACCCATTTGCTTAAAGTTATTTTGCTCTTCGCGAACCGCTTGTACGTATTTATCTGAGTGTAAAATATCACGGGCTGTGTCTTTGTTAAGGCCCACACTTTCTACCACATCCAGTAATGCATCTTCTTGATTTAAATATTTTAAATCGGTGAAGTGTGCTTCAAAAAACGCCAATTTCAACTCAGTTTGCTTGTCTTCTTCACGAGCCCACATTAGCAAGCGGTGAAGATCAAAGCTGTTGATCATGATGCGTTTACCGTCAAAATTAAAGGTAAACCCAGCTCGCTCACCCGCATCTGCCATGTTTTGACGATTTCGCGCGCTTTCTTCTTCGGTTAAGCTGTATTTTTGCTGCAAATGCTCGTCTAAGTCTTGCCCTTCAAGTGGCATATCTGGATTAAGCTCAAAAGGGTGCCATGTAATATCCGCACTCATTTCCTCTTTTAGCTCGGTCAATGCGGTTTCTAAGTTCTTGTAACCGATAATACACCACGGGCACATTACATCTGAGACGATATCTATTTTAAAGTTTTTCATAGGAGTCCTTTAAGGATTGCTTTGTAATAGCATGATTGTTAATCAACTAGTGTAAAAAACAAATTGCTAACTAATTTATTTAAAGTTAGCCATAGTATTTAGTTATCAGTTAGTTTGCTTAGCAGTGATTAAATATAGTTTGTCTATAAAGCCTTTCAACTAAACGCATACACTATAAAACACTTATTGCAGCTAATGAACTAGATTGTTTTATATTCAAGTTTAAGCTTGAATGGTCACTTTGCAGTCATAAGGAAATAGATGTCAAAATATAGATTTTTAGCTCTATTTTGTTTACTAGTTAATTCACAGGTATGCTTTTCAAATACGATTGAAAAACCACCTAAAGCTATTGAAGCCGAAGTATATACTATTTGCGAGGTGGTATATTGCAATCCGAGTGTTGTTTTAAGAAATAATACGGCATTTGAAAGTAAAGTAATTTCAAATTATTTTGATGAAACTCATTTTACTGAGCATGCTTTTAAGTTTTATAGAGTAAAAGACATGTATTCAACGAGTAATCCGTTTGACAACCCATTATCGTTTAAAAATGCAGAGTTTTCGTCACTTGAGGGAGATGTAATATTTAAACCTCTTGAAGTCAAAACTTGCACTACGCGAATAAAAAGAGATAGATTGAATTATGAAAAAGGGATTGAGTACGTTGTTTTTTCGGTAGTTATGGATGCGCAATATGTGATAGATAAAAAAAGTCAAGATTCATTTCATTGCTTAGTAAGTTAGGAATAGTTGATGATTTACTTACCTTGCCTGATGATTAAACCAAGGAATAAATAGGGTCAGAACCTGAGGGAACCCCACATTTTTATCCAAGCTACAAGCACTCACGGTAATCATTATTTAATTGGTTGAGGAGATAGTAGAGTCAGCTCTCTCTTTTTGATTTTCATTGTAGAAGGCAAGATGCAAGACCTGACCCTGCTGGCGAGCGGGTGTTTTTCAAAGCTTTAGGAAAATATTTGAAGGTTATAGTTGCCGTTGCCACAACCTATTTTACCGCCGGTCTTGCCAGCGGATGGGCAACGAGCTGGGTTATTAGTGCAGGAATGACTACTTCCGTTACTATGGCTGGTGCAATTGCATCTGGTATATTAAAAGGCGCTTTGTCAGGTGCTTTTTCTGGGGCTGCTTTTGGCGCAATAGGCGGCAGCTTTAAAGAGTATGGTATTGAGAATACAGGTACTCAAATGGCAGTTCATGCAGCCGCTGGTGGGACCATATCTGATGTTCAAGGTAGTAATTTCGGTCATGGGTTTGTTACTGCTGGTATAATGAAAGGAAAAGTAAATACTAATAATTCACCGAGCCGTGTCATTCTTCAAGCTCTTGCTAGAAGGACTGTCTCAAAAATAACAGGTGGTAAATTTGTTAACGGAGCCGTAACAAGTGCTATTAAATTTGTAGCGAATGAATTAAAAATTATTAGTGAGACCCTAAAAAACAAATCATGGAAGACTCAGGTAGCCAAATCGCTGATAAGGATTCTGATGGTATATAAACAATAGATATCCTGGTTCAGGTGGGCAAGCAGATATAAGTTTTTGGGGGGAAGATTCTGCGAAAAAAGTAAATTGCTCAGCAATGCAAATTTGTTTAGATGAAGCAGCTAAGAAAGTGTGGACACCAATTGGTATATCTAGCCCAAAACCTAGATTTACTCTGAAAAATGAAATGACGGTAATAGATTTTCCAACTATGAAGTTACAAGGAACAGGTTGGTATCTATCAAATGGATTTGCGCCATCCATAGTAAGTGCTTCATTTACGTATTACCGAGCGGCGGCAGCATGCTCAATTAGTGAAAAGGTGGTTGTTGGATGCGGAGGATAAAGTTTGTACTTATTATTAATTTGTTAGTTTATTGTAATGCTACTTTTGGGGCTGCTCAAGATATCATTTATATTGATTTATTAACCCAAGCTAAAGAAGATAAGGTGAAAGTTACGGAGCTTTATATAGATAATTTACCGTTGATTGCCCATTATTTTCTTTATACTAATGAGCTTAATAACAAGGTCTTGGATCTTTATGATGAACTTAAAGGAAATTACAATACGCCTACACTATATGCACAAGGTTTATGTCAGCTTCAAGCTTACAAAAAAATTACAATATTACTTAGTAAAGGTTATATATTAGAGTTCGATAGAGTTGACTCCCTAGATTGCTTCGAGTGGGCTGTTGCTTATATAGATACTCATTTATTTCAGCTTTTATTACCTTACAGTAATCGGCAAATGAAAAGTTATTTAACAAAGTTATTGGAAAATGAAATTACAGCAATAACTGAATTTAAAACATTTGTTGAAAGATCTACTCCAAGAAGTTTTTTTGAAAAGAATAAAAAAAATGTTCTCTACAAATCATTAGGAACGGATATAAAAAATAGTATCCTCAATTCATATTATGTAGAGGGGTTTGACTTTTTTTTGAGAAAAATGAAAGGCCTAGACAGAATAGATATAAGTTTCATTCTAGACTTAAACATAAAGTTTTGTGAGTCAATGACCGCTGAGCAATATGTAAAATTTGTAGAGTCTGCATCTCAAGGGAGACTCATAATTTACGAAACAATATTAAATAATTGTTCTAATAATTTAATAAATAAAAGTGAATATGGAAGAGCTAGAGAAATATACGAGGTTGTAGGGATCTCGAAAGACAAAATCGATAGCTTGAAGATAAAACTTGAATTGAAGAGAGATAAAATCAATACATGGTTGAAGTCAAAAAGTTAATGGGCTCACCATAAGAACAAATAAATAGGTGTAAAGAAAGCCAAAGGGAACAAGGAAAAATAGGGTCAGGTTTTTCTTTTTGCTTTTTATCATAATAGTTATTTTAATAAGAATATTAAATTAAGTGTTATTAAGAGTGTTTGTATTTATTAGTGTTTTATTTTCTGCTGATGCAATTGCAATTTTTGGCAAAGGCCATGTTAGTGGGAATATCACAAATATTACCAGTATTAGTTCAGGGTTGCTTGTGCGTATTAATGCTAACGAAGAAAAAATAATAGGGGTCAGATCACTTACTTCATAATACTTTGTCATAATTGTTCAGATATTAGCATATCAGTAGTATTGTGAAGCAACGAACCTGCCCCCTGTGAATAGAAGCGGGATTGAAATCTCTTACTACTAAAGGTTATATGAATAGCTCTAGAGTGATAGGAGGAGAGGTCAATATTATAGCAGCTGGCTTACAATCTTATGTCAAATATGAATATCCCATCATTAATAACAGTAATACACCTTGGAACTCGATGCTTGAAATTCTAAGGTTAGATGCTACTAGAGGAGACGTAGCTGAATGAAGGAAAAAATTCTAATATTATTTTTTTATTGGTTAGCAATGTTATTTCAGGTAAAGGTTTCGAAAAAGAGCACCTTGTAACAATTGAAATGGTTGAAAATGATATTTTACATAATAGGCGACTAAACGTTTCTCAAATATTATATGCATTGGAGCGCAACAAAGTTACTAATCCACTTAAGGTAAATTATTTATACGGGGTTATTTATTACTTTGGCGATTATGGTTTAGATAAAGATAACGATAAAGCATACCATCACTTAAAGATACCAGCGGACAATGGAGATATATCTGCAGCCTATTTATTAGGAACACTTTTAGTAGATGATAGTCCACTAAATGATATTGAAAATGGCATTGAATATCTTAAATTCGCATCTGATAGGGGGAGTGTTGATGCAATACTAAACTTGTATGAAATGTATAGAATCGGTAAGTATAAGGATGAAGAGCATATACTCAAACTTTTAAGTTATGCTGCTAAAAATGGTAGTGAGGAAAGCGCGATTCAGTATGCTGATACATTATTCAATATAAGTTTAATTGAACAAAGTGATAAAAAAGCACAGTCAGTTGCTTTATTTTTAATAGACTACAATTTTAAATTACTCAAAGGGGAGAAGTTCTATTTACTATCTGGAATATATGGATTGTCAAACTCTCCTATTTATAATGAAATAAAAAGAGATCATTATTTGAACTTAGCTGCCAGAGAAGGGCACAGTTTTGCGATAAGGTTATTGGATGAAATTGATTTTATAAAAGCTAACAAAAAACACTAATAGCAGGTGCTTTTCATTATTATCTCTAGGTATATTTCTCTAGAATGTCTTCAGTCAATGAAGCTGGTGTGTAACAATTAAAGTGCTCCTAAATAAGTATGAGGTTGTCTTACAAGGCTAAAGTTTATTTTTTTATACTGGCTCTAGTTATGTTGAAATTAATTATATAATAGATAGCAATAGGAATTAAATTACTTGCTTAGTTTATAAAAAATAAGCTGGGCTAGCTCAAGGTAAACATAAGAAGAGCAGCAAAGGTGCTGCTCTCTTATTGAATGTTTTCAGGTTAGCTGTTTAAGCCAAACGGGTCGTCAATGCTATGACTCGGTTGAGTAAACCAGCGCGGACCGTCATCTGTCATGTAAAAATGATCTTCTAATCTAACCCCAAACTCATCTGGAATAACCAGCATGGGTTCGTTACTAAAACACATGCCTGTGGCAAGCGGGGTTTTGTCACCGCCAACTAGGTATGGCCATTCGTGAATGTCTAAGCCAATACCATGGCCCGTACGATGTGGACAACCTGGTGTTTGATACTCAGGTCCTAAATCTTGTGCTGCTAAGTAGCTGCGAGCTGCTTCGTCAACCGATTCACAGGTTTCGCCGAGAGCTGCTTGATTGAAAGCTGCTAACTGGGCCGCTTTTTCAAAATCCCAAAATAGGCGTTGGCGGCTGGTTGCTTCACCAAATACATAAGTACGGGTAATATCAGAAAGGTAATCGTGCACTTTACATCCGGTATCGATAAGCACCATGTCGCCTTTTTTCAAAATTTGTGGATCTTTTACGCCATGTGGGAATGAGGTGGCAAGGCCAAACAATACAATACAGAAGTAATTACCTGGGGCACCTACTTTTTGATGGGCTTTTTTTATAAATTCTTCGACTTCTACGGTGCTAATACCTTCATAAAGCATGCTCGCTGTAGCCTGATGAACCGCTAAAGTCATATCCATGGCACATTGCATTAATGCTAATTCATTGGCTGATTTATGCATTCTACAATGTGCGGTTACAGGTTGTGCGTTAACTAGTTTTAACCCTGAACTGGCTTTATTGATGCCATCAAAAATAAAAAACTGTGCGCTTTCATCAATACCAACGGTAGCGGTGTCGCTAATATTGAGCTGCTTAAGCACTTTAACACATAGCTCAAATGGGTTTTCATGCTCTTGCCAGCCGTGTATTTGGCCATCAATAACCTTAAAGCCATTTAAAGAGCCAATTTCAAAATGTGGAGCAATGTATTGCACATCACCTACGGCAGGTAAAATAGCGCCAACAAGTCGTTCACTGGCATACCATTTCATTCCGGTGAAATACGTTAAGTTGGTACCTGCGTTTAAATAAATGGCATCAATGTTGTGCGCTTGCATATAGGCTTGCGCTTTGGCCATACGCGCTAAATACTCATCGGCCTGAATTGGCGTTACTGAGTGAGTCATATTACTTAAACTAGCAAGTGCTTGCTCGGGTGTGTGAGTACCAATACCAACTGTGGTCATATATTTCTCCTACAAAATTTTGCATAGTGTGTAGGTTTAACAGTTTAAATTCAAACTAATTGCGATTAGTGAACAAGAGGCTCAAAAAGTGGGGGTGGGTTATCAAGTCACTTATCGAAAGGACTTGATAACCTCGGGCTATTTTTTCGCGTATGGTAAGCGAGTGAGCTTATTTGTCGTGTGGTAACTATCTAATCCGGTTACTGCAACTGTGTCGATAGCTTGTAAGTCTAAAAAGCCATCGCTTTGGAGTGCTGATTCATCTACATACACATCCATTATTTCACCAATAACCAGCTCAGTGCCATTAACAGCTAAATGCTGGTTCTCTACAAATTTTACCGCGTATTTGAGTCGACTTTGTGCAACAAACGGAGCGTTAAACTCATTTAAGTATTCTGTTTTTAACCCCGTAGCATCAAACTCAGACTCATCTTTAGCGTAACGTGCCGAGGTTTGGTGAGCTTGCTGGTAAATGTCACTATTTACTTGATTAATAGTGTAAACGCCTGTTTCTATAATATTTTCAAATGTATGCCTTGGTACGCTGTGCGGGCGCATGATCATGCCAACAAGTGGTGGGTGTGCGCCTAAATGAATAACCGAACTAACGATGGCTAAATTGGTATTACCTTGCTCATCCTGTGTGCCAATTAAGTTAGCACTTTTAAACCCTGACAATGAATTTATAAAATGCGTACGTGTGTGCTTTTCAAGCGCGGCTATGCGGTCTTTGGAAAAATGCATGTGTTAATTCCTTACCATTTTATGGTATTTCCTTGCCAATCTAGGTAGGCAGGTTCGTTGTTAAGTTCTAATTGTGGATTTTCGTAAGTAAATTTAAATAATTGCTGGGCAACAAACTCAGGGGTAAACAGTTTATCTGCAGGAACATTTTTTTGAAATGGCTTAGAAAGCTGTGTATCTGTAGTGCCTGGGTGAAATAAAATCAGTTTAGTATTTTTAGCGCGACGAGCAAGCTCAATGGCGGCTGTTTTAAATAGCATATTAAGTGCTGATTTTGATGCGCGATAGGTATACCAACCACCTAATTTATTGTCGTTAATGCTACCAACACGAGCGCTTAAAGCGGTAATTGTGCAGTGAGTTTTGTGGTTAAGCAGCGGCACTATACTTTGTAAACACAGCAGGGGTACAAGCGAATTAGAGTGCATAAGCTGCATAAAATAATCACTGTTGATTTCTTCAAGCTTTTTTTCTGGCATGTGATGGTCGTTGTGTAATTGACCATTAAATATAATCACTTGAGCTATATCAACTTGCTGAGATTTTAACGACTCGGTTAGCTCGTTTAGGCTTTGCGCTGAATAGTCGCTCTGAAAATAGTTTACGTTTATGTCGCTGTGATTAATGTTCGATGAGCTGACACAAATAATATTAAATTGTGTTGCTTGTTGGTTTAAGTGATTAACGTAAGATTGGGCAATGGCGCTACTAGCGCCAAATAAAATCACTGTTTTCATTTTTCACCTTTGGTTTTGATATTACATTGACCTGAGTTGCACTGTGCATTAGGCATTAAAAAACGGCTAATGTGATGACGGTATTTTGCAAAAAAAGTATAAGCATGATCGGCAAAAAAACGAATGACGGGCAAACGAATAATCTTGAGCCAAGGGTATTTTCCAACAGTACGCCAGGCTTGATAAGTCACGTCTAAGCCGTAAATTATCTGCCCATTATCAGTTTGGGCGTGCAGTATATTCATGGCGTATTGCTTATCGATTGCGGGAAAACGCTCACTAAAGTCATCAGAATTTAAATCTTCTAGTGTAATTTTATGATCAACATCGGCACGTTTTAAATGCTGCATCTCTGCATTGCAAAGGGGGCAATTACCATCGTAAAAAATGATCATGTCATCGCTTTGTGTTTATTTTACATATGCTTTTTTACGACATGCTGTTGCAAATGGATCTATTAAATAAGTAAACATAATGATATTAATAGGCCTCAAAGAAACAAAGGAGAGCTAAAAATGAGTGAACAATATGCCGCCTTGCGAGGTAATGTAAATTTACTTGGGCAATTATTAGGACAAACTATTAAAGATGCTCAAGGACAAGATATTTTAGATAAAGTAGAAGAAATTCGGGCTTTATCAAAATCATCTCGCAGTGGCAATGAAGCTGATCGTAAAGCGCTTATAGATGTACTGCATGCGCTTAGTGATGAAGAGCTTTTACCGGTTGCCCGTTCATTTAATCATTTTTTAAACTTAGCTAATGTTGCTGAGCAGTTTCATACCGTATCACGTTTTAATGATGTTGGTTTTTGCCAACTAAACCCTCTCACTCAAACATTAAAAACGTTAGCAGCAAAGGCCGAACAAGGTCAGCTTAATCATAATCATTTAGCTGAAACCCTCTCAAAACTCCACATAAACTTAGTACTAACAGCACACCCAACCGAGGTGACTCGCCGTACTATTATTAATAAACATGTTGAACTTAGCGATTGTTTAGCATCGCTTGAGCGTACCGACAATCTAGCGCAAGAACGCGAAGCAATCTTAAATCGTATTGCGCAGTTAATTAGTCAAGCATGGCATACTGACGATATTCGTCGTTCACGTCCAAGCCCTGTCGATGAGGCTAAATGGGGCTACGCAGTCATTGAAAACAGTTTGTGGGAAGCGGTGCCCCGTTTTCTACGAGAGTTTAGCCAGCATGTAAAACAGCATTTAAGTTTGGAGTTGCCAGCAGATTACAGCCCGATAGAATTTACTTCTTGGATGGGGGGAGATCGTGATGGTAACCCGTTTGTAACCGCCGAAGTAACCAAGCAAGTGCTCGACCATGGCCGTTGGATGGCACTGGATTTATACCAGCGTGATTTAGAAACGCTCTGTGCTGAACTTTCTATGTCGGATGCCAGCGATGAGCTCATTAAATTGGCTGGGCAAGAGTTTGAACCGTACCGTGCTGTTTTGAAAGATGTTAAAAACCAAGTTGCAGAAACGGTGATGCATTTAAGCGCTAAAATTAAAAATAAGCGCACTGAATCTCAAGATTTAATCACCGATATTAATCAGATTAAGCACCCCATTGAAGTGTGTTATCGTTCTTTATTAAAGTGCAACATGCAAGTAGTGGCCAATGGCTTACTACTGGATATGATCCACCGAGTAAATAGCTTTGGACTGCGTTTGGCAAAACTAGACGTGCGTCAAGATTCGTCGAGACACAGTGATGTATTTTCTGAGCTAACTCGTTACTTAGGTATTGGCGACTACAACCAATGGCAAGAGCAAGATAAGCAGGCTTTTTTACTTGCTGAGCTTAACTCTCGTCGTCCGCTTATTCCTAAGCATTGGCAACCTAGCCCTGAAGTGCAAGAGGTGCTCGACACCTTTGATGTTATTGCGCAGCAAGATGCAAAAACCTTTGGTTTATATATTATTTCTATGGCCCGAACTGCTTCTGATATTTTAGCGGTGCAGTTATTACTTAAAGAGTCAGGCTGCGGTTTTGAACTACCCGTGGCGCCCTTATTTGAGACCTTAGATGACTTAAACGATGGTCATAATGTTATTACTACATTGCTTAATAATGAGTGGTACCGAGGTCATATTAAAAATACTCAAAATGTGATGATTGGTTATTCAGACTCAGCCAAAGATGCGGGTATGATGGCTGCTGGCTGGGCACAATATGAGGCAATGGACAAGTTAGTGCAACTGGCGGATGAACGCGGTATTGAGCTGGTTTTATTTCATGGTCGAGGAGGCACGGTTGGTCGAGGCGGTGCACCTGCTGCACAAGCTTTGCATTCGCAGCCACCGGGTTCACTCAAAGGGGGCCTTAGGGTGACAGAGCAAGGCGAAATGATCCGCTTTAAATTTGGCTTACCCAATGTGGCATTGCAAAGCTTAAACATATACGCGGGTGCGGTGCTGCAAAGTAACTTATTACCACCGCCAGAGCCCAAAGATGAATGGCGCGAAGTCATGGCATTAATTAGTGATGTATCGTGTGAGCACTACCGCAATGTGGTACGCCACGATGAAAACTTTGTACCTTACTTCAGAATGGCAACACCAGAATTGGAGCTATCTAAATTGCCATTAGGTTCAAGGCCAGCTAAACGTAATCCTAATGGTGGGGTAGAGAGCTTACGCGCTATTCCGTGGATATTTGCGTGGAGTCAAAATCGTTTAATGTTACCTGCATGGTTAGGCGCATTAAGCGGACTTAAAGCAGCGCTTGAAAAATATGGGATTGAAACCCTAAGCGAAATGAGTTTGCAATGGCCTTTCTTTCGAGCTCGTTTAGAAATGCTAGAAATGGTATTTAGTAAAGCGGATAGCTGGTTAAGTGAGCACTACGATAATGCGCTGGTGGAAGATATGTATAAACCTTTAGGTGTTGCCTTACGTGAGGAATTAGCAGAGGCGATAACCTTAGTGCAATCATTGAGCCCACAAAAAAGTCTATTAGCCGATCAACCTTGGATCAAAGAATCTATTGGGCTTAGAAATCCATACACTGATCCCCTTAACGTGTTACAAGTTGAGCTATTACGTCGCTCTCGTGGCGATGATAAAGGTAATGAAAGCGATATAGATAATGCCTTAATGATCACCATGACGGGGATTGCAGCGGGTATGCGAAATACAGGTTAATCCAAAATTAGATTAGTTTTAAAGGGAACACGCGACGTGTTCCCTTTTTTTACGCTAAATAGGCTGGTATTTCGTTTGCCAACCTTTTACACTACTTGGCCATTGAACAAATAAAAACTATTATGGCTTCAGCAACTTTTAAAGTGCAACATAATACAGCACTTAGCAATTCACACATCTCATTAAACGTAGCGCAAACCCAAGCATTACGTAGTCAATTAAAAACTCAACGCGGTATTTTACATTCAAGCGATATTAAAGCGCTTTGTACTGAACTTAATGTCAGCGAAGATACTTTATTGCAAGGCTTGGTGCCTATGGCTTCTGAATTTTCAGTTGCACCTATTTCCAAGTTTCATGTCGGCGCAATTGTTAAAGGGCTTAATTCACAAGGAAATACCACTTTTTACTTTGGTGCCAATGCTGAGTTTGATCATCAAGCACTTAGTTTAGTGGTGCATGGTGAGCAATCAGCAATTAATAATGCGTGGTTAAATGGCGCTAAGAGAGTGCTGAAAATAGCCATTAGTGATGCACCATGTGGGTATTGCCGTCAGTTTATGAATGAATTGGCTGATGCAAAAGAGCTTGATATTTTACTGCCAGCACAAAACTTTAAATTAGCAGAGCTATTACCGCATTCATTTGGACCAACCGATTTAGGCAATGAGCACAGCTTATTTAACCCAGCAGAGCAAACTAAGTGCTTTAAAGAGACAGACCTTGATGAAAAGCTGATGAGTTATGCTTTAGCGGCTTATGTTCCATACAGTCAAAATTACAGTGCGGTAAAAATAAGCACATTCGAAAATGGTGACTTTTATGGCAGCTATGCTGAAAATGCAGCATACAGCCCGAGCTTATCGCCATTGCAAAGCGCGGTGAGTCAATTGTTTGTAGCAGGATTAAGTTTTGATAAGCAAACAGTAAAATCAATTACTTTATTAGAAACTGCTGGTCATGAAAACCAATCAGGGGTAGCAAAAGCAGTGTTAGCAAGCTTTGATAGCTTACCAACACTTGAGGTTATTAGCGCAACATTAGCCAAGTAACACTTTAGCGGCTTCAAGCACCACGGCAACAGACTTTTTCTCAATCTCGCCGTGGTCCACGTTTGGAATTTCTTGACGTGTTCTATTTACTAATACACCTGCAACACAAGCGGCTTGTAAGCCAAGTGCGGCACACATGGTAAATAAAGTAGCCGATTCCATTTCATAGTTCATTACACCCAATTTCTGCCATTCTTCACAGCTACCTTGTAATGACTTAGGTACGTAGCCAGAATGCGTATCATAACGCTCTTGACCTGGGTAGAAGGTGTCGCTCGAAGCGGTTATACCAATATGGAAATCGATATTAAGGTTTTCACAGGCTTTTACCATAGCTTGAGTAGCAAAAAAATCAGATACGGCAGGATAGCACAGCGGTGCAAAGTGCTGACTCGCGCCATCTAATCGTACTGAAGCTTGGCTAATTAAAATATCGCCTTCGTTAATATGCGGTTGAATTGCACCTGTTGTACCAATGCGAAGAAAGCTACGTACGCCTAGTTGTGCCAGTTCTTCAACGGCAATTGACGTTGAAGGGCCGCCAATACCGGTTGAGCATACCACTACAGAGTGACCGTTTAATTGGCCTAAATAAATGTGAAACTCACGCGTTTGAGCAAGGCAGGTTGGATTATCTAAGAACTGTGAAATACGTGCTGCACGATCTGGATCGCCTGGAACAATTGCCAGTTTTGCACCTTTTAAATCATCAATACACAGTCCTAAGTGAAATACCTTTTCCATAACTAAGCCTTTTTAATAAGAATTGTTGTCAATTTACCATGATTACGAGAAACATAAGTGAAGTACAGGACGGATGTCCGTATTGACTTAATTTGATTTATTCACCAACTCTGAATATTCAATCAATGGCAAAAATTACTAGAAAAATGAGCCAGTTGACTTGTTTGTTCAGACACTATATTCATACCTCATAGCAAACCAATAGCTAGGCTAAAGAGTCGGTAGCTATAATTTAAATTGTTTATATTCAATTGGTTAGTAAGTGGGTTTGGTTTTTATTTACCACTAACCTAAGAGAGCAAAACAAAGCGCCTTGTGATTTTTAGCATGCTATGCAAATTATCTAAAATTAATTCAGCGTGCGATGTTTTGCATAACTACTCAATAATAGACAAGATATTCAGATTGAAAAAGGGTTTACAATGAGCACACAATTTCAAGCATTTAAAGATAAAGTTGAACACTGTTTATGTGCACCTGGCGACGGTGTTTTTACGGTCAATACGGCTAAAGAACGCAAAGCAGCGCTTAGAAATAAATTATATGGGCAAACTGAAAATGTCGATGTTTTATGGCGTGACTCACTTAACGAGCTACCTAATTCACCACATAAAGCAGTAATGCTAGGCATTAGCTCTGATTGCGGTGGTGGGATTTTACGTGGCGCTAACTGGGGGCCTTTATTTTTACGCTCAGCATTGATTGATCAACAAACACAGTGTCGTTCGTTTGATTTAGGTGATGTACGTGTAATACCGCATTTATTACACGATAAGTATTTAAATGAGGCCACTATCACTAATTGCCAAAAGGCCCTATACGGAAATGACAATAACGATCATTATGTAAGCCCATTGTCTATTACTGAAGATGTGTGTGATAGCTTTTATGCGACATTCCAAGACAAAGGTATTTTTGGTATTGGCGGCGACCACTCAATTAGCTACCCGTTAACAAAAGCGTATTTAAAAGCCAAACGCGAGCAAGGTAAACGTACGGCAATTATTCATTTCGATGCTCACACCGACTTACTCGTAGAGCGTTTGGGCATCGACTTATGTTTTGGCTCTTGGTGCACACATATTTTAGAATTCTTACCAGCGCCGCATCATTTAATTCAATTTGGTATTCGCTCAAGTGGCAAGCCTAAATCACATTGGGAAAGTACTTTTGGCGTAAAACAACATTGGGCTGCTGAAATTATAGAGCGTGGCGCAGCTGCGGTTGCGGCTGATGCTATTGCGCAATTAAAAGCAGACAAGGTCGATGAAGTGTATGTAAGCTTTGATATTGATGCCCTCGATGCCGAGTTTGCATCAGCAACAGGTACACCCGAAGAAAATGGCTTAACGCCACAACACGCACTTGATATTTTGTCAGCGATTGCTGATGAATTCCCTATAACGGGAGCTGATATGATGGAGATAGCTCCGTTTACTGACAGCTCTTTAGTGGGTCAATCAAGCTCTGAGACGACACTGAGAGAAGGCGCTAAAATCTCAGCGTTTTTAATTAACGCAATGAACCGCTAATTTCAAAAGCTAAAAATTGGCTATTTGCAAATAACCCGCTATATTTAATTGGCTTTTATTGAAAAGTGACGTCTTAAATTTAATAGAGCGGGTTATTGTGATTAAGTGGTGTTTTGTATTATTACTCATTGTAAGCCAACACTGCGCAGCTAAACTCACTGTTGTAACAGAGAATTTTGCACCTGCGCAGTATCTTGATGCGAACAACAATTTAGTCGGTGATGCTGCCGATATAGTACGATTAGTGCTTGATAATGCTGGGATTGATTATTCAATTTCAGTAAACGATTGGAGCATGACTTATAATATTGCATTAAGAGATCCTCAAACCTGTATCTTCTCTATTTCTCGCTCACCTGAGCGTGAGAGTAGCTTTGTTTGGTTTGCTAAATTAGCTCAATTTGATACTAACTTCTACTCACTTAAGAGCAAAGGCATTGTGCTAACAAGCCTTGATCAGGCGAAGCAATATAGAATTGCAGTATTAAAAGATAATTACAGCCACCACTATTTACTCTCCCAAGGCTTTAAAGAAAACGAAAATTTAATGCTTTTTAATAGCTTTGATAATATTTTTAAAATAATTAGAGCGCGAAGTTCCAGCATTGATTTGGTTGTAATACCTGCACAGAGAATAAATCATGAACAGTCCCACTTATTAAATGAACTACAGCTCGAGCCATTAATGCCCATCAACGTCAGCCAAGCTCCCTTATATTTTGCGTGTAACAAAAACCTACCTAATAAATTAAAGCAGCAACTTAGCACGGCCTTTGCTTTGTATGAATCGCAACTATAAATATTAAAATATTAAGAAAATAATATTATATAAATATCAATTGCCCTGTTTATAAAAGCGGCTATAATCCAGCTGCTTTTGCTAATAAAAGCGATTATTTTGGAGTTATAAATGGGTGATTTAATCGGGATTGCATTATTAATCTTGATGAGTGCGTTATTTGCGATGTCAGAAATTTCGATTGCCGCTTCACGCAAAATAAAGTTAAGAGTCATGGCCGACGAAGGAAATGTGCAAGCGCTGGCGGTTTTAAAGCTGCAAGAGCAGCCCGGTGCTTTTTTTGCCATGATCCAAATTACGCTCAATGCGATTGCCATATTAGGTGGGATTGTTGGTGAGCAGGCATTATCGCCTTACGTGCAAGAAATACTGCAATTATTTTATCAGGGGCCGTTACTTGGTCAAATTAGCTTTTTACTGTCGTTTTTAATTATTACCTCATTATTTATATTATTTGCTGATTTGCTCCCAAAGCGATTAGCAATGATTTTACCTGAAGCTGTTGCTGTGCGTGTAGTTACAATTATGCGATGGGTGACTTTCGCGCTAACACCATTGGTATTATTTTTTAACGGCTTAACCAACATCGTATTGCGGGTGTTTAAAGTACCCAGTGAGCGTGAGGATATTGTTACTACTGAAGATATTGTTGCCATGATGGATGCTGGTGCTGAGTATGGCAGCCTTCAACAGCAGGAATATGACTTAATTGGTAATGTATTTGATTTAGAAGCGCGCTTTTTATCAAGCGTGATGTCGCCACGAGAGCAAATAGTTTACTTTGATATTGATGAGTCGAGTGAAGATATAGCCAATAAAATTATAGAGCATCCACATAATCACTTTTTAGTGTGTAAAGGCAACCTTGATAAGTTAATTGGCTCGGTTGAGTCAAAAGATATTTTACGCCAAGTGCTTAAAGGTGAGGCGGCAAACATTAATGCGGATATGCTAGATAAAGATATTTTTTACTTACCAGAAACACTGAGCTTATCTGAATCGCTAAATGCGTTTAAAACTGCGGTTCACCCTTTTGCTGTAGTGGTCAATGAATATGCGCTAGTGGTTGGAATCGTCACAGTTAAAGATTTAATGAAAGGCTTTATGGGTGATTTAATCACGCATCAAAGTGAGGAGCTAATCATTGAGCGTGATGCTAACTCTTGGTTGGTCGATGGTTTAACACCTATTGTTGAATTAGCTAAGGTATTAGAAATTGATGAGTTTCCTGATCAAAACCATTATGAAACGGTCGCTGGGTATTTAATTTACACCATGAAGCATATTCCTAAACGTGCAGAATTTATTGTATTTTCAGGCTTTAAATTTGAAGTAGTGGATGTAGAAGGCATTCGTATTGAGCAGTTACTCGTCTCTAGAATAAATCCTGAGAGCGAGTAACAGTCGCTAAAATTATATAATTGATTAACGGCAGTCAATGTATTTGCATTGGCTGCCTTTTTTATGGAGGTCACTGATATAGTTTAACTATTGTTTGAGTTAATTTTGTGACAACTATAATCAATTGTAAAAATGTGTAAATGTTGTCCATTAGCTATTTTTAATTGTTGTACTATAGTTTAGAATGATCGTTCATTCTAAACTAAAAGGTATTTAACATGCAGCGTTCCCGCATCGCTTTTTTTGTATTTTCAGCCCTCGTTGGTTCTGTTGCTTTAAGTGGATGTGATCAGGTAGCTGAGCAACCTAAGGCTTCTGCTCCTGCAGCAACACCCGTTGGTGTTGTCACATTAAACAGCCAAGCAATTACACTTAAAAAAGAATTACCTGGTCGTGTAAGTGCGTTTCAAATTGCTGAAATTCGTCCTCAGGTAAGTGGAATTGTGCAATCACGCTTATTTGAAGAGGGGACTCAGGTTGAGAAAGGCCAAGCACTTTACCAAATTAATCCCGATATTTTTGAAGCCGAATTAGCAGCCAGCAAAGCGGCGGTTGCTCGCGCTGAAGCCAGTATAGCCAGTAGTAAATCTAAAGCGTCGCGTTATAAAGAATTATTAGCAATTAAAGCTGTAAGCCAGCAAGATTTTGACGAAGCCGATGCAGCTTCTAAGCAAGCCTCTGCAGAATTATTAACGGCACAAGCGCAATTAAAAAGCGCGCAAATCAACCTTGATTATAGCCATGTTTCTTCGCCAATTAGCGGCCAAATCAGTAAATCAAGCGTTACTGTAGGCGCATTAGTTAGCGCAGGTCAAACAAGTGCGCTGGCAACAGTTACACAGCTTGATCCTATTTATGTAGATTTAACGCAATCAAGTAATGAGTTAACTAAACTCAAAAGAGCGCTGGCATCAGGTGCTTTAGGTGTCGACTCTACAACACAAACCGATGTAGAACTAATAATGGAAGATGGCTCAGTATATCCTCATAAAGGTACATTACAGTTCTCTGAAGTGACGGTTGATCCAAGTACTGGGTCAGTGACTTTACGTGCTAAATTTCCAAACCCTGAAAAGCTATTACTACCAGGTATGTATGTGCGTGCTGAGGTGGTTGAAGGTGTTAAGTCAGATGCAATATTAGCTCCTCAACGTGGTGTGAGCCGTAATACCAAAGGTGAACCTACAGCTATGGTTGTTAGCAAAAACAACACCGTTGAAAGCCGTGTATTAAAAGTAGAGCGTACTTTAGGCGCTAATTGGTTGGTGAGCGAAGGCTTAGCCGATGGCGACCAATTGATTGTGGAAGGGCTACAAAAGATTCGCCCAGGAGCACCAGTTACGGCAACCGCTGCTCAGTCTTCTGCAAATAACAGCCAATAACGGAGAGTTTTATGTCACGATTTTTTATCGATAGGCCTATTTTTGCTTGGGTATTGGCAATTGTTGTTATGCTTGCGGGTATTATTGCCGTTAAAAGCCTACCCGTTGCCCAATATCCGTCTATTGCGCCACCAGCGATTACCATTACGGCTAACTACCCTGGTGCATCTGCACGTACCTTAGAAGACTCGGTGACTCAGGTTATTGAGCAAAAAATGAAAGGCTTAGATGGCTTGTTATATATGTCATCAACCTCACAGTCGAGCGGGTCAGCAACACTGACGCTAACATTTGATGCCGAGACCGATCCAGACATTGCCCAAGTTCAAGTGCAAAATAAATTAGCGACCGCTACGCCATTATTGCCAGAAGAAGTACAGCGCCAAGGTGTGGTAGTGGCCAAATCATCATCAAGCTTTTTACTGGTTGTTGGTTTTGTGTCGCAAGATGGCAGTATGACTAATATTGATATTGGAGACTATGTATCGTCGAACGTGCAAGACATTGTGTCGCGTGTAGACGGTGTGGGTGAAGTGGAGTTATTTGGCTCTCAATATGCAATGCGTATTTGGCTCGATCCGGCTAAATTACAAAACTATAAGCTAACCCCAAGCGATGTATCAGCAGCAATTAAAGCACAAAATGCACAGGTGTCAGCAGGTCAACTCGGTGGTATGCCGTCACTTGCTGGGCAGCAGCTTAATGCGACTGTAACTGCACAAAGTCGATTACAAACACCAGAGCAATTTAGAGATATTTTAGTAAAAACCAACAGCGATGGCTCGGCTGTTCGCCTGCAAGATGTTGCCGAAGTTGAACTGGGCGGTGAAAGCTACGGTGTGGTTGCTCGTTTTAATGGTAAACCAGCATCGGGACTCGGTGTAAAGTTAGCCAGTGGCGCTAATGCACTTGATACCGCGCAAGGAGTAAAGGATGCACTTGAAGAGCTTAAGCCTTTCTTCCCACAAGGGCTTGAAGCGGTTGTGCCTTATGACACGACTCCCTTTGTTGCACTTTCAATTGAAAAAGTAGTACATACTTTAATAGAAGCCGTAGTACTAGTGTTTGTTGTTATGTACTTATTTTTACAAAACTTTAGAGCAACTATTATCCCTACTATAGCCGTTCCTGTGGTACTGCTAGGTACGTTTGGCGTTCTATTTACCTTTGGGTATTCAATTAATACGCTCACTATGTTTGCGATGGTATTGGCCATAGGTTTGCTGGTAGATGATGCGATAGTGGTAGTTGAAAACGTAGAACGTTTAATGACTGAAGAAAAACTCTCTGCAGTCGAAGCAACTCGAAAGTCTATGGATGAAATTAAGGGCGCGCTTGTGGGTATTGCCATGGTGCTGTCGGCGGTATTTATCCCTATGGCATTTTTCAGTGGCTCTACAGGGGTTATTTACCGTCAATTCTCTATAACGCTGGTAACAGCAATGGGGTTATCGGTATTAGTGGCGCTTATTTTAACACCTGCACTGTGTGCTACGTTATTAAAACCGAGTCATGTGCATACTGATGGTAGCTTTATAGGTCGTTTCTTCTCAGGCTTCAACCGTGGTTTTGATAAAACTAATAGAGGTGCACAAGGCTTTGTTGGGCGAATGATCAAGCACTCTAAACGTTATTTGCTTAGTTATGTTTTGATTGTCGGTGGTATGGTCACTATTTTTTCAAGCTTACCTACTGCTTTTTTACCGGACGAAGACCAAGGTATTTTGTTTAGCCAAGTAATGCTGCCAGCAGGTTCTACTACAGAGCAAACGCTTGAAGTGGTTAAAAAAGTAGAAAACCATTATTTAGAAGAACAATCTGAAGCTGTTGCCTCAATTTTCACGGTTACCGGTTTTAGTTTTGCAGGCTCAGGACAAAACTCAGCCATTGGTTTTGTGAGCTTAAAGCACTGGGATGAGCGCCAACGTGACGACTTATCAGTGGGAGCGGTTGCAGGAAAAGGCATGGGCTATTTTTCAACGATAAAAGAGGCGCTTGTGTTTGCATTCCCACCTCCGGCAATTATTGAACTTGGCACTGCCAACGGCTTTAATATGTTTTTACAAGACCGGGTTGGTTTAGGTCATGACGAGCTATTAAAGGCGCGTAATCAGTTATTGGGTATGGCTAGTCAAAGTCCAATACTGGCAGGTGTTCGTCCTAATGGCCAAGAAGATATGCCTGAATTACAACTGGATATTGATCTTGCAAAAGCAGAAGCCCTTGGTGTATCACAAGGTGATATTAACAGTACGCTTTCTACTGCTTGGGGTAGTAGTTATGTGAACGATTTTATCGACCGTGGCCGTGTTAAAAAGGTATATCTGCAAAGTAAGGCCGATGCGCGCATGGTGCCTGAGGATCTCAATAAATGGTATGTGCGAAATAAAAGCGGCGACATGGTGCCATTCTCAGCGTTTGCTAGTTCATATTGGTCATATGGCTCGCCTCGTTTAGAGCGCTATAACGGCTTTTCAGCTATGGAAATTCAAGGTAGTGCTGCGCCTGGTTACAGTACAGGTGAGGCTATGGATGAAATGGAGCGCTTAGTTAAGCAGTTACCTAATGGTATTTCCTCTGAATGGACTGGTATTTCATTCCAAGAACGTTCAAGTGGTGGTCAAGCGCCGCTTCTTTATGGTCTTTCACTATTATTTGTATTTTTGTGTTTAGCTGCACTTTATGAAAGTTGGTCTATCCCATTTGCAGTAATGATGATTGTACCTCTGGGTATATTGGGGGCTGTTATGGCTGCTTTCTTAGGTAACTTATCAAATGATATTTACCTTCAAGTTGGCTTATTAACCACCATAGGGCTTGCCTCTAAAAATGCGATATTAATTGTTGAATTTGCCACCCATAAAATGGATGAAGGCTTAAGTTTGGTAGATTCAGCCATTGCAGCTGTACGACTTCGTTTACGTCCTATTTTAATGACCTCAATGGCATTTATCTGTGGTGTTTTACCGCTTGCAATAGCCTCGAGTGCAGGCTCTGGTGCTCAAAACGCCTTAGGTATTTCAATTATAGGCGGAACACTTGCTGCTTCATCACTGGTGGTAATTTTTGTACCGTTGTTTTTTGTTTTAGTACGTAGACTGTTTTCAGGTAAAGCTAAAACCACCTCGCAGGAGGAAGTTTAATGAGTGTAAGAACAATTAGTTTTAGTGCTTTAACTTTAGCCATTTTATCTGGATGTCAGTTAGCTCCTCAGCAAGAAACACTTATTTTACCTGTCCCTGATGCGTATGCATCAGAGGCAGGCAAAGGACAAGTTTCGTCACTAAAATGGCAGCAGTTTTTTAATGATGAAAAGCTCAAAGCACTGATATCATTAAGCCTCGAGCACAATAAAGACCTGCAAATAGCAGCACTTAATGTGCAACGAGTGCGTGGTTTATATCAGATCGAAGATTCAGCGCTATATCCTTCGCTTGATTTCAATGCATCAGGCAGTCGTCAGCGCTTGCCAGCTGATTTATCAGCAAGTGATCAGCCTCAAATTAGCTCCCAATACAGTGCAACTGTGGGCATGACTGCTTATGAATTAGATTTATGGGGCAAAGTGCGTAATCAATCTGAGCAAGCATTACAAACGCTTTACTCTACGCAGCTTAGTGAATATAGCATGCAGGTATCGTTAATTTCTGAGCTGGCAAATGCGTGGCTTAATTATGCGACCGATCAGCAATTACTTGCTTTAGCTCAAGAGACATTGTCATCGCAGCAAGCGTCTTTATCTTTAACGCAAAAAAGTGTTGATTTAGGTGCGGCCTCTGAAATTACCCTAGAGCAATTAAAAAGTACCGTAGCTACTGCAAAGGTTGATATTGCAAAGTATAAGCGTTTATTAAAACGTGATAAAAATGCGCTTGATTTATTAGTAGGTAATCCGGTGGGGCAGGACTTACTACCGACTAAAGAGTTGAACTCATTACTTGATTTACCCGCTGTTCCTGTCGGCCTTCCGTCTGATTTACTAACACAGCGTCCTGATATAAAAGCGGCCGAGCACCAATTATTTGCTGCAAATGCCAATATAGGGATTGCTCGTGCAGCGTTTTACCCAAGTATTAGTTTAACAGCCAATGCAGGAACAGCATCACGTGATTTAAGTAATTTATTTGATGCAGGGTCAGGTACGTGGAGTTTTATGCCGTCGGTAAATTTGCCTATTTTTAATATGGGACGTAACCAAGCTAATTTAGATGTCGCTAATGCAGAGCAACAAGTTGCTGTAGCAACGTATCAGCAAAAAATTCAGCAAGCGTTTCGTGAAGTTGCAGACGTGCTTGCTGATAGAGAAGGTTACAACGCGCAATTAAGTGCACTTGAACAGCTACTACAAAGCCGAAAAATAACCTATGACTTGTCACAGGCGCGATACGATAAAGGGGTCGATAGCTTTTTACAAGTGCTTGATGCTCAGCGAACTTGGTATAGCGCAAAGCAACAACTGATCACCGGTCAACAAGCTTTGCTTGCAAGTCAAATTAATTTGTACAAAGCCGTTGGTGGTGGATGGGAAGTAACTACCGTTCAAAGTAATTAGCATGCATTAAACCGGTGAGTTATGGCTGGTTTATCTGTAGTAAAGTGATACCGTTTAACGTTTACCTCTTTATTATCAAGGGTAAACGTTAGACGTTTCGAGTCTAGTGACTCGATAATGGAGTTTCGAATGAATTCTAAAAATAAAAAACACCTTGATCCGGTGCAAGCACAAGCGCGTCGTGAACAGGTATTAACAGCGGCTGCTGATTGCTTTCATCGCAAAGGTTATCATGGCGCAGGTATGGCTGAAATAGCAAGAACAGCAGGTATGAGCGCAGGCCATATTTATAACTATTTTGATAGTAAAGAAGCAATAATCGAAAGTATTATTGAAAAAGATATGGAAGAAATGTTCTCCATATTTCAAGAGTTTGAAGATCAACCTGGTGATATTTTAACTGTGTTACTCGACGGCTTACATCATGGTGTACAGCGTCATATGGACACTGGGGCCTGCGTTATTGACCTAGATATGATGGCAGAGGCGAGTAGAAACAAAAAAGTTGCTTTACTACTACGCGAGGCTGACACGCAAGCACGTAACAGAATGCGGGATTTATTAGTGAGTGAAAGCAGTTTAATAAAATCACACTCAGAGCAAGAATTAGAGAGCCGTATTAATGTGATTTTTTCAGTGATGGCAGGATTGTTATTACGAAAAATGCTGTTTCCTGAGTTAACAGAAGAAACCGTGCTTATCGCACTACGTCCAGCAATGAAAACATTACTTATGCCATTTGATAAAAATTAGAATAAGAATGAGCAGAGGAAAATTAGGCTAACCTTTTTGTGGGTTAGCCTAAATGTTATTCATTAATAACGCTCTATTGACCATTGCAGAGCGATTAGAGCAACCAAGATTGAAGCTGAAGGCATTAACCACTTTTGATACCAATTATAGTTTCTTAGGTAAATAAGTATTGGTAAACTGAGACACAAAATACTCAGTTGACCCAATTCAACACCGAGGTTAAAAGCAATAATACTTAGCAGCTGGTAGTCTTCTGACAAGCCTAGTTCACCGAGGACACTTGCAAATCCCATCCCATGAAGTAATCCAAAACCAAAAGTAAGCCAGCCTAAACGTATTACGACGGGCCAAACATTATTAAGTGCTGCAAACAATACTGACACTGCAATTCCTAATTCTACCCAGCGACTATTTGGGGAGACAAGGTTCATTGCGGTAGCTGTAAGCGTAATAGAGTGTGCCAGTGTGAACGCGGTGACTATCCATGCAGTGTGTTTTATGATTTTTATTTTAGAGCTACTTCTTTGCCATGTTTTATCTCGTCTTACCAACACGCAAGTAAGTAACAATACAATTAAAAATAAAATATGGTCTATACCAATCCAAATATGTAACACGCCTTGGTAAACATATTGATTGAAGGTTTCTACGTAGCTTGTTTGTTCAAAATTAAATGCTTGTTTTTGGTTATGATAGTCAAATACACGCGACACACCGTTGATGTTAACGATAGATTTATGGCTAGCATCGCGGTTAAAAAAAGCTGAGTATGTAAGTAAGGTTGTAGTGTTATTATCGCAATAAAAGCGAATAGGAATTTGCAAATAAGGTTGATTAAAGTGAGTATCGAGCTTAAACGGGCCTTCATTATTTAAAAGGCAGGCTTTTAAGTCTTGGGTAAAACTTATGTTTTGTTCAACAAATTGAGTAAGTGAGCTACGTTTTGCTTTTATTTCGGCCCATGTAATTTGCCCATCGTTGTTTAAATCAAGTGCTACTGCATGTTCCAAGTCAGCGATACTGATTTGCCAGTGACCAATATATTGCGTTTTATCTATATTGTTATTTAACACGATATAACTGGTACTTAACTGGTGTGCAAAGCCATTGTTTGTAAAAGCGAACAAACATAAAGCGAAAAAACATAGATAAGTTGATCTCATAGCTTACCTCGTGGCATTGTTTGTGCATCTTTAAGTAACTGCTGATCCATACTCATCTTTGCTTGTTGCCAATTAATGTTTGCCCAGTACAATGCTTTGTCGGTGTTTGGCTGAATATTAATGTAATATTTAGCTAGTTCACTGGCGTGGAAAGTATCTTGGCGAATTTCGCGTAAAGAGACTCTTTCAGCCATCATTTTTTGCCATTTTTGCCCGTGTGTTTTTAGATCTTTTTCTGCAATAGCTAGCCTAAGCAACAGCGCATCCTCTAAATTAGTATTATCGTCAACCAATGTGCTTAGGCTGTTAATAATATGCTCAGAGTTATTAAGTCTAAGCTGAATATCAGCCCATAAAACAACAAGGCTCACAGGCATATTCGATAATTTTATATGATTAATATGAGAGAGTGCTTTTTTATAGTGACCCATTCGGTAACTCATTTCACTTAACACATGCTTGGTTGCAAGATTTGTTTCTTTGTTATCAACTATTTTTAATAGCGATTGATAGCTTTGTTGAACATTTTTGTGTTGGCTTTGTATATCAAGCACACAGGTACTTGCAGTGAGGGTACTTACTAAACCAATTAAAGATATACAGTGTTTTGTTGCTGCTTCAAAACGCCCTTGCGTCATAAAAATATTTGCTAGTAATAAATGGCTATTAACATGGTTAGGATCGTCATCTATTGCCTCTTTTGCAATATTTATGGCTTGCTCGAATAAATGTTCTTTTTGTAATATACGTGCATACAGATAGCTTACTTCTGAAGTGGGGTTTTCCTGATATAGCTTTACCAAATGTGTTTTAAGGGCCCCTTGTAACCGCTCAGATTGGCCTGAGAATTGACTGTTGTCGAGTAAGTTCTTTATCTCTTCAACAGAAAGAGATGCTTTTAATTTAATGTTACTAGTTGCAATAACTGCATCATCCTTTGGTACAAAAGGTGCGCCTTGTAGAGTGAGCGGCATTAAAAAGACAGCGATAAAAGTGAATGGCAAATATAAAGGTAAGTGCATTATTTTCTCCTAAAAGTTAGCCTTCCTTGGCTAGTCAGTTGATTGATTAATTTCCGTTTGCTGAAATCAGATCACCAACATCAGTATCTGTATTGGTAAATACTCTACCATTCACAGACAATGGCTCAGCCGTAGGCTGTTGATTTAAAGCATCCGTGGCAAACTGTGCAAATTCAACTTGCAACGCTTCAATAGTGATGCTCACAGTGGCGTTTACTTGTGAACTTATGCCATCGCTTACGCCAAACATAAAGCTGTCTGTACCTGTTGTCTCTTTATTAGGGGTGTAAGTAAAACTACCATCGCTATTTACTTCAACAACACCTAACGTAGGCTCACTTGATAGTGAGTAACTTAATGTGTCGCCATCTATATCAGTGGCTCTGAGCATATCAGAGATACTGACCTCTGTTTGAGTGGTGAGTATTACATCACTTGCTGAGGGCGCAGAGTTGGTTATAGTTGGTGATTTATTTTTGTCGTCATCGTTACTGCATGCTGCCATAATCAGGCTTACAGATAGTATACAGACATGACGTAAATTTAGATTATGCATTAGTTCACTCCTTATTTAGAGCCTGCAAGCGGCGTTGCAAGGTAAGGGAATGTGGCATTCATCATTGATGCATTAACAGGTGCGCCATCAGTAAATGGCACAGTGCCTACGTTTGCATCTTCTGGAGTACACAGCCCTAAATCAGTATCTGTACCTGCAACGGGGATAGGGTGGCACAAACGCCCCATTACAACTCGTAGCGCAATATCTACAACATCATCACCAGGGCGTCGTCCATTCGGGAAACCAGCTAAGTCGTCACCTGCAACGCCAAATGCTGATTGGTCGGCCTGCGCAGTCGCTGCAATAGCGGTATTTAGACGCAGCATTTCTGAAGGTGTTACCGTTGCTTGTTGGTTTACCCCTGCAAAGCCTGTCAAAAATGCAGTAATTAAATCTGTGCGTGGAAAATTAGTGGGCGCAAGAGTCTCTAGGCTAGCACCTAGTGTTGTATTAACCGCATCTTTAAATAAGATATTCAGAAGCTCGGGTAAAGAGGGGTGTGATACATAATCTAAAAATTGTCCATCGTCTTTAGGGTGAGATGTTGAGAATGTATCTTTATCTTTAATGCCAATTACAAGCTCATTGACTAGCGGGTTACCTAATCGAGAAACCTGAGTCAATGCCCCTCCATTAACCGCATTATTTGCAAATTTTGCATTAGGGTTAAGCACGCGAGCTTGAGGTAAACTAGCTGTTGTCCACGAACCAATGACTTGATTACCTTCGCCTACAATGCAGGCTTTTGGTACTTCAATAGCTATTGACGTAACATTTTTGTCTGCGAGATCATCATTATCGGCTGATTGGGTTATACCGCCTGGGAAACCTCCACCATCGGCTGCCCCTGGCGAGCTGTCACCTTCAACTGGAACATAATTAACTAAATCAAAAGTTTTACCTAAGTTAACTACAAATGGGTCTTTACGTTGACCGACAAAAACTCTCGCCATGCCTTCACAGTCGGGTATGGCAACTTGATAGACAAACTGATCAGCATAGGCTTGATATTCTGTCATCGATCCAAAGGTTTTATTACCTACATAATCAAGTGGTTTAGAGAACGAGCTAGAGTTTGTAGTGGTATTATTTAGGGTTGTGGTAGTGCCAGTTCGTTGTGGTCCGCTGATCATGGTCATACTGTAGGACTCGCTAAAGTTTACAGCAGCGTCATTACCTGCAGAGATGCCGCCAACATTTTTAAGAGGTACTGAAACGGTCCGCTGATTACCCTCTGGTCCTACAGTCAGTTGTACCCCTTGATTATCATTTGGCAGCATACTTTCAAAGTTAAACGCAAATGTAATATCTTCTATAGCGTCTCCATCATTGTCAATGTGGATGCTATAAGTAGCATCAGGGTCCATTGCAAAGTAATTTGGGCCACCATAAGCATCTTGTAAAGGAATGTAGTTTGCGATGAGGGTTACGTAATCGCCTCGGCCTTGCTCATAACTATTAAATATATAAAAATCGGTAGAGTCTAAAGTTGGGAAGCGGCTTATATTTGGTGCTTCTCTATGGCTAGATGCTTCACTTGGTGCACTTATAAATGTACTGCATACCATTACTGCAAGTATTGATGGAGTAAAAGCTTTCATGACTTTGTCCTTTAGTTTTGTTTGAAGTCATAGCTAATAACGGACAGGATAGTTAAGTGGATGCAAAAAAGTTAAAAGTATTTATTTTTTGTTACTTTTTATGCTGATCGCTTGAATTAAAGCGACCAGCATCAGTTTATAAAAGTACTAATTCTGTGGTGTATAGTACCTCAGTAGGTAAACCATTCGGTGAACCGCCAACGGGTTCTAAACTAACCGCTAATAATGTTATGTCGGTTGCTTTAAATAGTTTACTTTTGAGAATAGTTTTATCGCCATTTTTGGGTAATAAACCAAGGGAGACAGGGGTATCTTGCCCTTTAAGTATCATCCACAGTTCGTAGTCTCTATCTGTTCGCGCTATTAGTTGGTTACTCGCTTTAATAGAGAGCTCATGGTTACTTACATTTATAAACCACAACGGTTGCTCAGTTTGATTTTTTACTAAAGCTATTTGTTGTGTCTGCTTACTGTTGGTAGTAGCTTGAGTAACTAAAACAGCTAAAATAATACATGCGGCGGTCGCTAAAAATGACCATGCACGCCAAATAGAAGGTTTTATTATTAGCTGTGATTTTTCTAATTGTGGTTTATGTTCGATACGCCGCATTATCTCATGCCATGTGGCATCTGATGGTGTTTGTGGGCTAATAGCACTCGCTAGGTTATTAAGGTTTTGCTCCCATATATTGGTCGCTTCTCTCGCTTTATTTGAAACTAGCATGAGTCGCTGAAAACGTTTACGCGCCAAGCCGGTTAATGTGCCAAGTACATACTCTGCAGCAAGCGAGTTAAGTAATTCTGGTTTGTTATAGTTCATATTGTTAAACACCTTTGTAACTGTACTAAACCTCTGCGAATCCAGCTCTTAACTGTTCCTAATGGTGTGTCAATATGATTCACGAGTTCTCTATGGCTTAACCCTTTGTAGTAGGCAAGGTGGATAGCATGCTTTTGTTGTGGTTCTAGTTGTTCGATACAGTCGACTAATTTAGTGTTTTCATCATAATTGACATCAACGATGTGAGTATCTTGTTGATCCTCAGCTAAGGGTTCTTCCTTACGGACTTTATAATACCTGAGTAGATCAAGGCTTCTGTAGCGAATAATACTAATCATCCAGCTTATTACAGTTCCTTTGGAGGCGTTATACTCAGACGCATTATGCCAAACTTTAATAAACGCATCTTGTAGTGCTTCTTCAGCATGAGCTCTGTTAGACAACATATTAAAACTAATTGCAAAGAGTTTGCCGCTCGTTTTCTGATATAAACGTGAAAAAGCATGTTTGTCTCCTTGTGCTGTTGCACACAGCAAAGAAAGTAATTCGTTATTTTCCATAATTATCCTATTTTTTATTATTAGTATTAGAACGAGTAAACACGATATTTAGATGCAAAAAGTTGAAAATTAAAATTTATCAAAATTTTTTATATAGATAGCAATCAAAGAGCATAGTATGCTTTTATCATACTGTGAATAATTTATTCGATGAGATGTAAAAACTGCATACCATGTTAATCTTTCTTATGTTGATTTAACTTAGAACTACCGATGCAGAGCAGGTAGCTAGCTAAGTTACTACCTAAGTTTACTAATGGCATAATGATTGCTGGATATGATGATCATTTAAAAGTGTAACACCAATAAAAAGGAAAAATTATGTGGGCTGCAGTAAGTTATCTTGTAACAGCATTGGTATTTATAGTATTGGGATTAACGGTTAACTCCATTTACTTTGCAGTTGCGTTTTTTTGGACCGCACTTTCGCTACTATTAGTCAGCGGCGCTTATTTTTTCAACGCAGGGAAAGTATTTAGAAAACGCGAAAATGGCGTTATCCCTTTTTACATTCGCTGGGCCTTTGTGCCTTTTTTATTAGGTGCGCAAATTTATAATGCGTGGTCACGTAAGCGTGACAAAGTACCGCCCATTCAGCAAATAAACGATAATCTATTTTTAGCATGTCGTTTGTTCCCCTCAGATATAGACACATTGAAAGAAAATGGCATTACCGCTATTTTGGACGTTACCTGTGAATTTGATGGCCTTGAATGGACATCTACCCAAGAAAATATCGATTATTTGAATATTCCTGTTCTTGATCACAGTGTGCCTACACACTCACAGTTAAACCAAGCCATTAACTGGATCCATCATCATATTAAAAAAGACCGTCGTGTTGTGGTGCATTGTGCGTTAGGGCGTGGACGCTCGGTGTTTGTTATGGCAGCGTATTTATTGAGTCAAAATAAAGACGCGGATGTGCATGATATTCTTGCACAAATAAAAGAAACACGTGAAACTGCCAACCTTAATAAACGCCAATTACGCCATTTAGTTAAGCGCCACCGTAAGGGGGAGCTACTGATAAAAAACAAAGCGTACTTAATTGCTAACCCGGTATCAGGTACTAAGTTGTGGTCTGAAAAAGAGCATTTAATTATTGCGCGTTTATCTGCGTATTACGATTTAACCATTTTAAAAACTACGCCAGAACAAAATGGCATTACATTGGCTAAACAGGCTATAGAGAACCACCCCGATATTATTATTGCTTGTGGTGGCGATGGAACTGTAACTGAGGTTGCCAGTGTGTTGGTGGGTACGTCTTGTCGATTAGGAATAATACCACTGGGCACAGCAAATGCGCTCGCTCATGTATTAATGGGGATAAAATCTAAATTTATTCCTGTTGAGCAAGCATGTGATTTAATCATTGATGGTCAAGCTAACCTTATTGATACCGCGTATTGTAATGATGAGCTGATGCTATTATTAATTGGTATTGGCTTTGAGCATGCAATGATTGAAAAAGCGGATCGAGAGTCTAAAAATAAATCAGGTCAACTTGCTTATTTAAATGGTTTTTTACACTCATTTGGCGAAAATAAAGCGCAACAGCTGATAGTTAAATTAGATGATAATGAGCCTGAGACTATTAATACAAATAGTTTTATTGTGGCAAATGCTGCGCCATTTACTACGTTATTAGCACAAGGGGGCGGGCAACCCGATCACCGCGATGGGTTATTGGATGTAAATTGGTTAACGCCAAACAAAGATAATGAAACCACGGTATTAAGTATTGCTGAGCTGATGTTTAGCAGTATTACGCAAACGCATCTTGCTATTAACTCGCATTACACCAATGCAAAACGTGTAGAAATAAGCGCAGATGAAACGCTAAATTACGTGATTGATGGCGAGGTTAAATCTGCAGATAAAGTGGTGGTGAGCATTAACCCTGCGTCGTTAAATGTAATATGCCAAGAGCAAACACCTGATTAGAAAGGCGTATGTATTACGCCATTGTTATTTTATGAGCCTTTTATTTTTTAATAGAAGGCCATACAAAACCTGATGTATCAGGTTGTGAGAATTCTGACTGCTTAGTCGGTTTATTTCTAGGCTTACGTAACGGCTTGTTATTAATGGTATGGATATAAAGCGCTTCTACTTTATCTCTTGCCCAAGGCGTTTTACGTAAAAATTTTAAGCTTGATTTTATACTTGGCGAATCTGTAAAACATTTGATATTTACTTGCTCGCCCATTGCTTTGAAGCCTAAACGTTGTTCTAGTTCAACAAGAATTTGCTCTAAAGTTACCCCATGAAGCGGGTTTTTTGGTTGATTATTCATAGTCACACTGCTTTTTTAAACTGCATGTATTGTAACGTATCCCACCGCATCTTAATAGTTTGGAGATGGCTGGCAAATCCCAGATTGTTAATCTTGATTAATTTACAGTAATAGTAGAGGGCTTCTTAGGATAAATAAGGTTACCTTGTTTATCGAGTTTTAGCCAAATTAACTGACTGTTGTTATGTTGGGGGTATTTAGCAGCACAAATAAGCGTAACAGAATGAACTTGCAGTATGGCACCTTCGCTATAGCGTTTATTATCATACCAGCACTCAGTGTTAGTGTTTATAAGCTGGGTAGCATCAACAATAGGAAGCGTTTTTGTTGTGTTAGCGTAGCTTAAAGCTGAAAAAAACAAGCATAAAACAGCAATAATAAAAGTAAAATAATAACGCATGAATAACCTCAAGGTGTTTAAAATAACTACACTTAGCAAAAAAACATGCTAGGGTAAGTAAGACAACTTTAGTAAAACACAGAACAATAAAAAGGTGAACACATATGCTATTTAATCAAACGATGATTGACGAATTTACACTACTTGCCAAATTCCCACGCGAAAGCAAAATGCAGGGGATTAAACTCCATTCAGATGCTGAACCCGCTTTACTGAGTGCAGCACAACGTTTGTTTGATAAAGGCGTTATTGATAGCCCAGATGGCGGTTATTTAACTGATCTGGGCTTAGACTTAATTGAGCACGTCACTGTAATACACAGTGCGTTAAAAAGTTAGTTTGCGTCGGGTTGATTTTCTGGGGCTGCATCAATAAAGGCGGCCAATTCATTACAACGCTGACAAACGGCTGCTATTTTAGGGTAGGCAGCCATATCTACTTTAAAGCGAATGGCATTAAATACCTGTGGCACTAAACATACATCAGCTAAGCTTGGCGAGTCGCCTGCGCAAAATGTATTTTTGCTATCGAGCATTTGTTCTATTTTTTCAAAACCAACTTCAACCCAGTGTCGGTACCACTTATTTTTTGCTTCATCATCAACATTAAGTTCACTACTTAAATATTTAAGCACTCGCAAATTATCAATAGGATGGATATCACAGGCAATTGCATAACTTAAATTGCGAATGTGTGCTTTTTGCCAAGCATTACCTTGCAGTAATGGTGTTTCAGGGTATTGCTCTTCAAGGTACTCTAAAATTGCTAGAGATTGACCTAATACGCCGTCTTCTGTTTCTAAAGCCGGTAACAGCCCTTGAGGGTTTTTCTGTAAATAATCTTCGCTTTGCTGCTCTGATTTTAATAAGTTAACAGGTACCAATTGATGATCAATATTTTTTAGATTTAATGCGATTCGCACACGATACGCTGCAGATGAGCGAAAATAAGTATAAAGCTTCATAATCTGATTATCCTTGATTGCCATTAAAGTGTTTTTTGATTGTGCGCCAGCAATCAGTGTAATTAGCTTGGCGCTCTTTACCTTCTAATGCGTATTTAGTCGGCGATATTACATAACGTGACTCAAACATAAACGCCAACGTATTATCGTAGCGTTGTGGCTCTAAATCGGCGTTTGACGCTTTTTCAAATACGTCTGCTTCAGGACCATGCGGCGACATACAGTTATGTAAGCTCATGCCACCTGGCACAAAGCCATGCTCTTTTGCATCATATACCCCTTCTATTAAGCCCATAAACTCACTCATAATATTACGGTGATAGTAAGGCGGGCGGAAAGTGTTTTCAGCCACCATCCAACGCGGTGGGAAAATAGCAAAATCGATATTTGCAACGCCTTCAGTACCCGATGGTGAAGTGAGTACGGTAAAAATTGAAGGATCAGGGTGATCAAAGCTAACGGTATTCATGACATTAAAGCGAGCTAAGTCGTATTTATAAGGCGCACTATTGCCTGTCCAAGCAACAACATCCAGAGGAGAATGACCAATATCACAACGAAACATATTGCCATTAAATTTAGCAATCAGTTCAAAATCACCCTCAATATCTTCAAAAGCCGCTACTGGATAGTGAAAGTCACGATCATTCGCATAACCGTTGGCACCCACAGGGCCGCGCTCAGCAAGGACATAGGCATGGCCGTAGTTTTCACAAATATAGCCACGGGCAGTGTCGGTTAGTAACATTACTTGAAATTTAATACCACGCGGAATAACGGCAATTTCGCCGGCTTTAATAGTTAAATGCCCAAGTTCTGTTTTAAGTAGTAGTTCACCTTGTTGCGGTACAAATAACATTTCGCCATCGGCATTATAAAAAAAGCGCTTGTCCATGGATTTATTGGCGACATACACATGTATACCAATACCGGCTTGCCCATTCGCGCTGCCATTGGCAGCCATAGTGATTAAGCCATCGATAAAGTCAGTGGGTTCTGCTGGTATATCAATGGGATCCCAACGCAGCATGGTTGGTGGAGTCGGTACTTCGGTAATGGGAGCGGTTCTAATTAAGCCATTGTCTATGGCTGTATAATCGCCTTGCACAACCGATGGGCGAATACGATACATCCAAGTGCGGCGGTTATCGGCGCGAGGAGCGGTAAATGCAGTGGTACTGAATTGCTCTGCGTATAAATCATATTTTACTTTTTGCGGACTAAATTGCCCAATTGGTAATGCACCAGGCAGCGCTTCGGTTTCAAATTCATTGCCAAAGCCGGTCATGTAGTTTAATTGTGTCGCCATTACTGACTCCTGTAAAAATGGGGGAGTGTTATATTTTTGTTATTTACGCTAAGATACTCTCAAGTGAGACTAATATCAAATACACTGATTATGACCGTTGTAAATAAAAGTGAACAGATAAAAGTCGTGTGTAAATAAATAAGTGATTCAATATGAAAATAGATTTAACGACATTTTTACCCTATCAATTAACACACTTAGCAACACAGGTAAGTAATGATTTTTCGAGTATTTATAAAAAAGAGTTTGATTTAACTATTCCTCAGTGGCGAATAATGGCTAATTTAGCGCAATCAGGCCAAAGCACAGCTAAGCAATTATGCATTCAAGCAGATATGGATAAGTCGACAGTATCAAGGGCAGTAAAAACGCTAATTGATGAAGGGCTTATTTATAGCGAGTTAAATAAGTATGATAAGCGCGCTGCATTTTTAATGTTAACTGATAAGGGCATGGCTTTGTATGAAAAAATAACGCCACAGGCATTGCAGTGGGAGCGTGCATTATTAAGCTGCTTGTCGGATGATGAACAAAGCCAGTTAATCGCTATTTTTGAAAAATTAAAAAATAAATTACAGGCATAAAAAAGCCCACAAAGTGGGCTTTTAAATAGACTAATTTAATTAATCAAATTAGAACGTGTAACGAACACCTACACGCATTTCCCATAAAGAGGCATCGCGTTGAACAGATTGCTCAGCACTACGTGCACTGAAGTCTGAGTAAACGTATTGACCTTGATCATTCGTTTTAACTTTAAGCATTCTATTACCTACGAATGAGCCTTTTCTTAATACACCCCAGTCATCGTTTAACATATTAGTTAAGTTATCGATTACGAAGAATGCTTCACCTTTATGGCCGTCCATAAAGCCTGGTAACTCTTGAGTAATTTTAAAGTTAAATTTAACGAACCAATCAGAGTTCTGTTGGTTACGACCTGCGATTTCACCACGCTTAAGACCTTCAGATGCGATAAAGTCGTTAAACTCGTTGATTTCATCAGCACTCATGTCGTAGATCACATTAGGATCGTTCTCAAGCGGTACATATAGCAATTGACGCGAGCGATTAGAGTTTGCGTCACCAAATGCACTATCGCTTCCGTTAAATGTGAAGCTATAAGGTAAACCTTTGTATGCTTCACCAAATAGGTTGAAGCGAGTGTTATAACCATCAAAGAACTCGTGCTTATAACCTAGGTTTAATGTAAAGCGATGTGGGATTTCGTAATCAGAAGATGCTACGCCAGGGTTACCCGGGTTTGATGTTGCTAGGTTACCGTAGTTTGAGCTGGCTACAGAACTAGTCATTGGGTTTACATCATCAGCATCAGTGTAAGCGTAAGAGAACTGCATACTTACGCCGTTATCGAATGCTTTGCTTACTGCTGCTGAAATAATTGATGATGAACCGCTATCACCGTTAACATTAGTCAATAATAGCTCGCCATCACGACCTTCAATTGATTCATACAATGGACGACCGTCAAAACTTACTTCACCAGTAGGGCGAAGTGCGATATCTCGTAATGTAGCTGCATCGCGCTTATCAGTGTAAAGGTAATCTAGAGCAATTACATAATCGTTTTCAGTAGTGTAGGTTGCACCAATCGAATATTTCCATTCTGATGGAATTTCAAAGTTAGGATCTACTGCATTTGTTGTAGCATCACCTGAACCAATTTCAGTATTCGCTACTTTATCAAACATATCTTGTGGAACGTCATAACCTGGCGTACCACCGTTTACATTCGGTGTATCAAATAAATCTACAAATGTTTTAGCATCGTCACCAGTACCTACTACGTAAGAGTTACTGATATCGCCAATTCTAGCTCCGATATTTGTGATGCCATCATTTGAATATGAGTTAGACAACCATACATTTGGGTTACCGCCTGAGAACAAGCCAACACCTGCACGCACTTCTAGTGCATCGGTTGCATACCACTCAAAACCTACACGTGGTTGAATTAAATCAATACCGTCAAACGTTGACTGGTTACTAAAACCGTAGCGATCAGTATAGTTTTGGTTTAATGCTGGTTTGTCATCGCTTGAATAACTATCATAACGAAGACCAAATGTTAATGATGCATCGATATCTGAAAAGCTGTATTCATCTTGTACATAGAATGTATTTTGTGAGTAAGCGAAGTTAGCAGCTGCATCTGTTGGATCATTTGTGCCTGCTGCATTATTGTAATACACAGCACTTGCTATACCTTCCTTGTAATCATCGATAGATGCAAAACGCCACTCACCCTCAGTATGCTGTACGAATTGGTTAAATACTTCTAACTTTTCATACTCAAAACCAGCAGTAATCGTGTGTTGATCAAGGTAGTAAGTACCTGAGAACTTAGCTGTTGTGGTGTCGTAGTTTAAATCATTTGATTGACGAGAGTCATCAGGACCTACGTAAACAGTGGCAGCTTTAGTATTGATTTGGAACTCACCAAAGCTGCTTGCCGCGTCTAAAGATTGAACACGAGCGTCAAGCTCTGATTTACCTAAGCGAACTTCAGTTGAGAAATCATCATTCCAATCAGAGTAAAGTGATGCAACAATTGAAGTAAACTCAGCACCTTGCTCATAAAAGTGGCTGTCAAATGCAAGCTCATCACCATCAGCATCAGATTGCGATAAAGTAAAGCCATCATTGTAGTTATAAATTAGGTTAGCACGGTGATCATCGTTGATGTTCCAATCTAATTTTACTAAGATTTTTTCATCTTCTACTGGTGAGCTTGCTGGTGTAGCACCGGCTTCGTAACCGTAAACATCACGTGTAATCTGTCTAATTTCATCAATTTCTGCAGAAGACACTAAAGATGAATAGTTAAACTGTTTAACACCTTCAAGTTTTTCGTAAGAGGTGAATAAGAAAAGCGTATCATTGATTAGTGGTAAGCCAACGTTGAAACCATAACGCTTTTCACTGAAGTCACCGTTATCAACGTCATTACCTTCAATCTTATCGCCTTTCATTGAATCGTTAGTGTAATCGTAGAATACACCACCGTGAATGTCGTTGCCGCCAGATTTGGTAACTGCATTGATGTTACATGATGTAAAACCACCATATTGAACATCAAATGGTGCTAATTCTACTGCTACTTGCTCGATTGAATCAAAAGAGAATGGAGCGCGAATTGTAGGGTAACCGTTTGAGCTTAAGCCAAAGTTATCGTTCATGCGAACGCCATCAAGGGTTAAGCTGTTAAAGCGTGGGTTACCACCACCACAGTTGATTGAACCACGGCTATCATCGATAGCAACACGAGGGTCAATACGAATAATATCTTTTAAATCACGGTTAATAGCTGGTTGATTTTCAAGATCGCTTAACGTAAATGTTGAAGCAGGACCCGTACCACCAGACATAGTGCTGATAGGGCGACCTGTAACAACAATTTGCTCAATATCTGAGATATTTTCAAGTGAAGTATTAACAGGGTAGTCGCTACCAATGTTCAAAATAATATTATTGAACTCTTGGTCAGCGTAGATGTCTGAGTCTACGATTACTTTGTAAGGGCCGCCAACACGAAGACCTTTAGCAGTAAAGTAACCAGCGTCATTTACTTGCGTTGTTTTAACAGAGCCAGAAGGCACATGTAAAATTGTTACTTTAGTGCCGGCAGCAGGGTTACCGTTAGGGCCCATAATCTGCCCTTTAATTGCAGAAGTTGTTTCGTTTGCAATTGCAGCACCACTCACACCAACACATGCTGCTATAGCAAGTGATAGAGCTGTTTTGCGAAGTTGAATTTTCATTTTATTTTCCCGTGTAGTTAAATAAACTTTTAATAGCTTTTTTATTTTAATTTTGGACTAAGCGACCGCAAAATACACTTAATCCAAAATACTTACATAGTGTACCTTATTTGTTTGTTACAAATAAAATACAACTGTAATTTTTTTATTATAAAACACTTTATTTTTGAAATTTAGCATTTTATCTATGTTTCAATATTTTACCGTGCAGATAGTAAGTAGTTTTTATGACAAACAGATGAAAAGTTATTTTTTCCATAAAAAAAGCCATTACATGCATGTAATGGCTTTTTTAATTTTATGAGCTTTTGATGTGCAAGTTATAGGTTAAAACTTATAGCTAACACCGATTTTAGCTTGCCAAGCTGATGAGCTAGTTTGATATTGGCTATAGTTACGAACATCAGCGCCATTAAATCTGCTATCAATTATATAACGACCTTGATCGTCTAAGCCGCCAAAGTCGTAAACTGCTTGGTCAGAGAAACCTAAGCGCTTTTCTACGCCCCAGTCACTGTTTAATAAGTTGGCAAAGTTATCAATCATAAAGTAAACCTCACCGCTATGACCTTTTGCAAAACCTGGGATCTCTTGTTTAACGCTAATATCCATAGTGGTAACCCATGGTTGCGTGCCTGAGTTACGGTCTAAGATTTGACCTCGCTCAGAAATACCCGCTCTATTAAGTAGTGTCTCAAGTTCACTCCATGATAGCCCTGATTCATCCCAGTTTACGTTTGCATCATCTGCACCAGTTGGAATATACGCTAAATAAGCTGAGCTTGAATAAAAGTCACGCGTATCACCTAAGTCACTATCTTGATACATACCCATAGTATAGCTAAATGGACGACCAGAGCGACGTTCAAAATACACATTAAATCTTGTGGCATAGCCACTGAAGAACTCAGTGTTATACGCTAAATTAACTTTAAAGCTATGCTCTACTTCATATGCACCACGGGCAGCAAAGTCTTCATTTCGGCTCTTTGTTATATTGTACTGATAGTTGCTTTGTGCACGTGACGAAGAACCTGAAGACGCTTCTGTTACATCTTGATGTGCATAGCTTGCTGAAATATAAAGGCCATTTTCCCACTCTTTAGCTAATGCTGTTGTAATAATAACAGAGCGACCGTCTTCTGCTGAATTAGTCATTGCTATATCAAAGTTATCAGCTAAATCACCGCTGTAAATGCTTTCATAGATGATACGCTCGCCGTCGGCCGCTACACCCACAGGTTTAATGGCGGTGTTATGCCACACAGCTTCGTTTTCTTTTTTGTGATAAGCAATTTCTGCTTGCCATTTAAAGCCTTCACCTAATAACTCAGAATCAAAGTCGTACTCAAAACCAAGTTGTGCACGGATGCTTGACGGTAGTTCAAAATTTGGGTCAACATAGTTTGTGCTACCTGCACCTTGAACTAAAGAGCCTTTTATGGCATCTGGTACTTGAGTGATATCAGCTTGATTATTAGCATAGTAATCGTCAATAACGCTCTGTGGTGCATCTACAAAAGTAATGCCATCGTTTTGGAATGAGTTATTGTACCAAACGTTAGGGATACCACCTTGGAAACGACCTACACCACCGTTAACTGTTAATGCTTCTGTAGCGTAATACTTAAAGCCAATACGCGGTAGAATAATATCTAACCCATCGAGGTTTTCTTGATTGCTAAAGCCATAGGTGTTTAAAAAGTTTTCGTTGAGTGTTGGTTTATCATCAGAAGATAAACGCTCATAACGAACACCTGCTGTTACTTCTAAATCATCACCAACATAAAAAGTATCTTCAATGTAAAGTGCTAATTGATTACGGGTTGCGTCGTAAGCGGTGTCATTAGGGTTATTTGTAAAGGCATTGCTGTAGCTAAAATCGTACTTTCCTTTGTAGTTACCTACTTCACGATTTTCGAAACCATTAAAGTTATCAAATTCCCATGAACCGAGTGAGTTAGCTGCAAAAAGGTTGTATAAGTTTAACGACTCATATTGCATACCAAAGTTAATTTCATGCTCGTCCATTAAATAAGTGGCATCAAGAGAAAGTGTTAAATTTTCTGTTGCTGAGCTATTTGCATGGCGAAACTCATCGGTACCAAAGTTATAAGAAGGTCCGCGGAAGTATTCTTCAACTTTAACGCTACCAATATCAGAATTTGTTAAACTTCTCGATGATACATCTTTGTATGCAATACCGATTTCAGTTGAAAAGTCTTCGTTCCAATCTGAATATAGCTTGGTAGCAAAGTTATTAAACTTGGTTGCGTAGGTATAACGACTTGATGCAAACTGAACTGATGTGCCACCAGTACCAAAGTTTGTTTCATCTTTGTCATCTTGCCACTGATAGGTAAAATCTAAGCGATGATCATCAGCAATGTTCCAGCTTAATTTTACAAGTAATGTTTCGTTGGTGTCTTTAGGGTCGCCTCCAAGAGAGTCTGTTAAGCCGTATTCGTTATTTAGAATATTAAGGAAACGGTTATAGCTTTCTTCACTCACATCGTATTCGTTGGTTGCGCCTGAACCTTCAAAACCATAATCTAAATCTAGTTCGCTTGACCATTTATTGTAGTTAACAAAGTAAAATAAGGTATCGTCTATAAGTGGGCCGCCAACATTAAAACCGTAGCGTTTTTCAGTTTGGTTAGGTTCTACTTGTTCAACAATGTATGTGCGGTGACCATCGTCATCTAAAACAGGGCGGTTATCAGCAAACACTTGAGATATGCTGTCTACATCGCCAGCAATATCTGGTGTTGATGTTTCGTAAAAACCAGAAAACTTAAGTTCGTTAGTACCTGACTTAGTTACCGCGTTAATAGTACCACCACCAAAGTTGCCTTTAGAGGCTGAAAATGGAGAAACATCAACAGAGATCTGCTCAATCGCATCAAGGGCTACAGGGGGCTGCGAAGTAGGGTAGCCGCCGTAACTTAAACCAAAGTCGTCATTTTGGCCAATACCATCTACAGTTAAACCATTTGTACGTGGGTTGCTACCGGCAAAGGTTAGCTCGCCGCTACCATTAATACTAGCAAGTGGGTTTAAACGTGCGATGTCTTTAATGTCACGATTAAAGCTAGGCATGTTGTTGATGGTATCTTCACCAAACGTGCTGCTAGAACCACCCGATTGTTGGACAATTTTATAACCAGACACTTCAATTTTTTCAATATTGAGTGGTGCTAATTGCGACGTTAATCGGTAAGTTTCGCCAAGGTTTAAAAAGATGTTTTCAACGGTGGTATCGTTAAACGTATCAGAGTCGATGATCACTGTATATGGTCCACCAACACGTAAACCATTGGCTATAAAAGTACCACTTTCATTGGTGGTTAGCTCACTGATTGTGCCGGTAGGCTGATGAACGACCTTAATTTTAACGTTTGCAGCGCTCGCACCTGAAGGTGTGGTTATTTTACCACGCATTGCAGACGAGGTGTCAGCAGCCATAGCGCTTGTTGAAACTCCTAGAGCAAGAATTACTGCTCCAGTTAATTTCGAAAGGCGAAGCTTAGTCATAATGTTGATTTCCCATTTAGATGATTTAAGTTAGAAACTGAATTTATTTTTTGATTTGCTGTGTTAAAGCCATTTTTGATTTCTTGTTAGTAGGATCAAATAATGTATTTAACAATCCAGCTAAGCGAATACCAGCTTGTTGCAAGCGGGTTTTCACAATAGGGGTGTTAGTGAAAATATAGTCGTAGCTAATATTCTCATCTGTTGATTTGTATATTTGTAAAGCAAGGTTATGTGACTCTTCAAGCCAACTTGTTGGCGTACTGTGTAAATACTCGCTAATTAGTTCGCTGTTGTTGGTATTTATAAATTGAGCATATTCAGTAAAAGATAAATTTTCATTTTCTACTAGCTTAGTATCCCACAAGCTATGAAGATTGGTTTGTTGGTTGAAGAAAGAAACCTTAATGCGATTACCGCCTCTATCTTCAGCCCTACCTGCATGAAATGGTTGATGGCTGTCGCCGACTAAGTGCACTAAAAAACGTAAACTAAACTGCTTGGCTGCAAGGCTTGCTTTGTCATCCTTCAATACTTTAATTGAATAGTGAATGCCTTCTAATATGTTTTTTACTGATTCTTTATGTTCAGTGTGTTCGTGGTTAAAGCTGAATTTTGCATCGTCATCTGCGTTAATATAGTGCCAGCGTGATGATTTTTTTTGCCAAAAATCACCTGGTGCAGAGCGCATTTCATCTGGCCATGTTGAAACCTGTGCTAAAGATTCACCATTAAGATAAGGAATAAGTGCAGCTTTAGTGTTTTCGCTTATGTGCGACTCTGCAATTTTCCCAACGACGCGGTGGCCATTTTGCCCCCAAGCATTACAGTCTGTGCTTGCAAATATTGCACTAATTAATAGTGTTAATGAAAGCGAATATTTTACATTTATCTGCATCGAGGCATCCTAGTAAGTGTGATATCTAATTTGTAAAAGCTTATAAGGTCAATTGTCCTCATTTTTCATCATGATAGAAAGGACTCAATAAAATTCATACTTTCCTATTTAATGCTCTTTAAAATCAATATCTTGAGTTTGATGGGTAAAATTACCTATTGTAATAAGTAAATAAAATTGTTCAAATGAGTTATTACTCTATTTTAAATCGGTGTTTTTTGAATATTAAAAAGTTAATGTTGCATAAAACGGCAATTGTTACATTTATGTTTATAGCACTGTTGTTTAGTTGGTTTGCAGGTCACTTAGTTGTGGGTGAAAAAGAAATAGTCTTTCCTGTGATGATAAAAACATCAACGACATGTCAAACAACGACAACAGCTAATCAAAATCAGCTTATAGTATTTACCCCCTCAAAGTATGTTGCTCAATTGCTCACTCAAAACCTGTGTGACGATAAAGTCGTGGCAAAGCAATATGGGTCTGTGATTGGTTATTGGGGCTACAGAACAGTGGATAGCTTAGAGTTTGTAGGAAAAGGTATTGCGGATTTAATTTTAGCTAAAAATAATATTATGGAAGCGTTTAGAGCTGAGACTACTTACAATTATCAACCCGTGGTGGGCTTTTCAGATTACACCGCGTTCTTTATATCTTCAAAAGAAAAGCCACTGATCACTAAACAGTATTTTTTAGACAAAAGAATAGGCCTACTAGATTATCCAACTAGCCGCTCTGGGCATATTTTACCAAAACAAACATTTAAGCAATTAGGGCTTAATATTGCTCAGCTAAAAATAACCTATGCCAGCTCACATAATGAATTGAGGGAATTATTGGCGAACGGGCAAGTTGATCTTATTGCCTCCTTTTGGAGAGAAAATGATAGTAAGCGCTTCTCAAAAAATTATATTACCCCTATAAGCAGTAATGTTGCAGGTACCCGTTGGTACTTAAAAATGCAGCATAACAATACCGATTTACTATGTGCTGTGCAGTCTCACTTACTAAGTATGTCTAAAGAACAATCGTTTCGATACTATCAAGATGTTGAGCCATATTGGCAATGTAATAATTACCCCGTTACCTTTATAGGGGAGTCGTAATGAGAAAGCTTGTATCGTCATTAGGTGTTTTTATATTATTCATCGTTTTTTCTGTCGTGTTTTATATTTCAACAACACATAAACAGCAACAGGTAAACAAGTTACAAATAACCCAAATAGAAAAACAAATCGCTTTAGACTTACCTTTGCTCGATTTATCAAATGAGCTGCTTAAGCACTCGGGTAATAAAGCGGCTTTACAGCATTATATTCAAACAGTAAATGCTCAGATTCAAGGTACGGGTATACAGGTGATTTCGATAGTGCCAAAGCACGAGTTTAACTTATCCTTGAAAGCCGATGAGTTTATTCGAAAACTAAATAGTAATAATAGCGTGGTGTTTATTGTTTTATCTTTAAAGCAAGCATATTTTTCGCCTGATGTAGTGACTATTTATATACTACTTTTTGGTATTAGTTTATTACTTATGTTCATGATGAAGCAGAGTATTACTTATCAAAAAAATAAAAAACTAGGTACTGAGCAAGACTCAATTGCCCCAGAATCAAAGTCATTAACACTCGTGATTGATTTAAAAAGTAAAACATTATCCAATAGTTATTATCCTGAGCAACAAGTAGCCTTAGCAAATAAGCCACTATGTTTTTATTTAGCACTTGTTGAATTTTGTACTAATAATCCAGAGGTTAAACTTAACCATAATAAAAATGTGCCCGAGGAGTTGCTAGAACTTGCAAATAAGTACTTTTATCGGTTAGTTGAACTCGGGCATACTATTAGAAAACGGCCAAACTTTAATAACAGTTTAGAAAAAACCTTAAGCGAAATACGTGCGGCGCTAGATGATGTATTAAATGATTGCCCAGAGCAGAAGGAGTTGTATTATCCGCCAAAGGCATTTGGAGAGGGCTCTCGTTCACGGATGCACAGCTATGGCTTAGTAAATGTTAGCCAAGGCAATATAGAAATAATAGGAAAGTAATTTAGTTTTATCGTTTAGGGTGAGTGATTTGTGGGCTGAAATGTTTGATTAACTAGCTTTGCTCTCACATAAAGTTTAATGAAGAGTGTCATTAGCATTTTAATGACACTCTTCGCTGTTCACATTAGATTATTTAGGTGCAAATTCACGAGCATCAACGGGGCTATGTTCAGCAAAAAATCGCTTTAAAGCTTGCGAGTCAGTTTCATCAGTGCTTACAAAACCTGCCATTTGTGTAATTTTTGGATAACTATCGCCACCTGAAGCGTTATATTCATTAATACTCATGCGGTATGTTTTGCTTATATCAAGCGGTTTTCCAGCAATGAACACGTTAGTTACCTGCTCACCTTTCAATTCAAATGCTAAGTTATGATATTGCATGTAAGCCCCAGAGTCGGGTGGAAAACGTGTCACAACGTTTAAATAGGTTAAAATATCACTGCCTTTGAAGTCGATATAGGCGACACGATTTTTGAAAGGTTGTACTTTAAGTATATCTTTATAGCTCACGTCACCTGCATTAATGCTATCGCGAACACCGCCACCACTAATAATACCAAAATCCGCACCCACGGTGTTCATTTGTGCTTGGATGATGACGCGCGCAAGGTTTGTTTGTTCAAAGCGTACTTTGTTGCGATCTCCCTCAAGTCTGTCATTGACGAAGCCAATTTTACCCTCAATTTGCTTTGCTCCTTTTTGTTGGTACGCCGCTAAAAAGGTTTGCAGTTCTGGATCTGGTTTAATGTAATTTGCTGAAAGTACGGATTTTACGCTCCCGTCTTTTTGCTTTTTATCTACGTATAAATTAACGGGTAATAATTGATAACTGAGCAGTGATAATTGGCCACTTTCCAATTTAAACTCCGCTTTTCCCACATACTTGCCCCATTCATGGGCTTGCATTATCCATGTTCCATTTTGCTGATCTGGTTTACAGGCTAAACCCGGTTTAAAGTGCTCATCAGTAACATTTTCAGCAGCCATACACACTGGCTCTTGGGAATGGCCACCAATAATCATATCAAGGGCGTTTTTATCTAAAGAACGAGCAAGTGTGACATCACCAGGGGCATTGATCCCATAATTAGCATCTACATAATGGCCCATATGCGTTACCGCAATGGTAATGTCAGGGTTATATTTTGTTTTTAATGTTTGTGTAAGTGAGGCGGTTATTTCAACCGGATCTTTAAAATCTAAGTGACCAATGTATTGCGGGTTACCAATTTTAGCAGTGTCTGTGGTTGTTAAACCAATAACGGCAATGGTTAAGCCGCCTTTGTTAAATATTTTATAGCGCTCAAAAATAGTTTCGTTAGTTTGTTTATCGAAAATATTGGCAGATAAAAGAGGGAAGTTAGCCCATTGCTGTTGTTGTTTTAATACACTTAATGGATTATCAAACTCGTGGTTACCTAATGCCATTGCGTCATAGCCAATTTTCGACATGCCTTTAAAATCGGGCTCAGCAAATTGCAGGTCTGATTCAGGGATACCGGTATTAATATCGCCACCTGATAATAATAACACCTGATGTCCTTGTGCCTTTGCATCTGCTCTTAGCTGGTCAATTAAGGTTTTACGCGCAGCCATACCATATTCGCCTTTTTCGTTATGCCAAAATCGACCATGGTTATCATTAGTATGAAGAACTGTTAAATATTGTGCTGCAGGTTTATTGACAGAGTCGCTGGCACAGCCAGATAAACCAAGGAAAAAAACAAGAAAAATAAGTGTACGCATAAAATACCTATCGATGAATAAAAGCTCAATCTAGTAGGTGGCTAGTTTAAACTAGTTCGAGGTTAAAAAAACGCACTTCTTTATGTTTTTTCAGCCAGCGAGGCTTCACGCTGTTGTTCTACAACTCTGTTTCTTCGTGCTAGTTCATCTCGTGCATATTGAGATTTTTGATGATTAACATCAATCATCCACTTCAAAAAGCTAACGGGCAATTGGGTGTAAGGTTCACCTTGGTGTAGTCCAAAGTCACAAATAGTCGTGTTGTTAGTCATTATATTTACTCCTATCACTTTGTGAGTTGATAATAACAAAAAAAAAGTGATTGATAAGGGGCTTTTTAAGTACCTTGCTAGGTTTAAAATTCATTAGAAAGAGTAATCGTGATGCACACTAGGGCACTCAGGCAATTAACTCCCCATAACATGTTTAAAATTAAAATGTAAACAGTTGTAACTATGGTGTAATCGATTTGCTATGAATTGTAGCGTTAAGTACTTATGTATCGATTTATAAAATGAATAACACTACTCTATGACGCCTAATGACAATAAAAAATAGGAAAAATAATGAAGAAGCTTATCTTAGCGTCAATTTTAACTGCAGCAAGTTTTTCAAGCGTAGCAACCATAGTCGAAATGCAGACGAGCCAAGGAACAATAGAAATTAACTTGTTTGATCAACAAACACCTAAAACAGTAGAAAACTTCCTAAGTTATGTTGATGATGCCGCCTACAACCAAACGGTTATACATCGCTCTGTTGATAAGTTTGTTATTCAAGGAGGGGGTTTTACTTTTTCTGATGAAATGGATCCAATTACAACCAAGCCTGCGGTAATAAACGAACCTGTTTATTCAAACGTTAAAGGGACAATTGCTATGGCAAAGCAGGGCGGTAATGAAAACAGCGCTACTAGCCAATGGTTTTTTAACATGAGTGATAATAGCCAAAACTTAGATTTGCAAAATGGTGGATTTACAGTATTTGGACAAGTCACTGCGCAAAGCCAAGAAACCTTAGATAAAATTGCTGCCTTAGTTCATTGTTCTCAGGTGCCATTAGTTGGTATTACTAAAGAGCAATGTTCAGATGAAAACTTAATCATTAGTAATGAAAACTTGGTATCAATTCAAAGTGTGGTTGTGCTTGATGATGATCCTAATTCAGCACAAAACTTAACACCAAAAGAGAATACATTAATTGATAACGTTGAAGTTACACCACCAAAAACGTCAGACTCTAGTGGTAGTATGGCATGGTTATTAGGTGCACTATTGCTAGTAGCACCTCGCTTAAAACGTGCTAAGTAAACTTTAATAAATAACGGCGAATTACTAAATTCGCCGTTATTTTTGTTTAGTTATAAAGTATGCCCAACACTAGCAAAGTCCACATTACAAATACAGATAAGCAGCCTAGTAAAAACACTCTAAAACGGACTCTTAAATGATTACTACCAAGGTGAATGATGCTATGAATAATGCGTGTGGCTACAAATATACACGCCAATACTGCGATAGGAACACTTGCCATATTAAGCTGTAAAGCAAGTAAACATACCGCATAAAAAAGCACAGGTATTTCAAATTGATTACTAAAATTACGATCCGCTACTCTCACATGATCGCCTGCATTATCGAGGCGCATAGCAGCAAAGTCGCTTAACTGTATTTGTTTATTTTTAGCCGCTGCAAAACGACGTTTTCCCATAATCACCATAACAACTAATGAAAGTGTTACCTGTACAAACATGGCCATTATTATTATCTTTTCCATAACTTACCTTATTATTTTCTTTGAGTATTCGATTGTTATTCACAATGTGTTACATAATTAAGTGCTAATTAGTAGCATAGTATTAATTGATAGTGGTAGTTTATAGCTGATTTAGTCTTTTTAAAACGCTAATACCCTATTCTACGATAACGGATAAAACTAAAATGAAACACATCATCGGCTTAAGTGCAATTGCACTAGCAATATTAAGCGGTTGTTCAAATACCGCCACTCTTTCTCAATCACCACAAACCTCACTGTTGTCACCCACGCTCGTTGTAAGCCCTAACGATAATCGTGAATATAAAACCTTGAAACTTGCTAACGATATTGAAGTGATTTTAGTCTCTGATCCAAGCGCAGAAAAATCAGCGGCTTCACTTAGTGTAGGTGTAGGTCTGTTACACGACCCAATGAGCCAGCAAGGTATGGCGCATTATCTAGAGCACATGCTGTTTTTAGGTACTGAGCGATACCCTGACACTAAAGGGTACTCCGATTTTATGACTAAAAACGGCGGCGCGCATAATGCTTACACTTGGCTCGATATTACTAACTACATGTTTAAAATTAATAACGATGCGTTTGATGAAGGCTTAGACCGCTTTTCAGACTTTTTTAAAGCCCCTAAGCTTTACCCAGAATACACAGAAAAAGAAAAAAATGCAGTAAATGCTGAATGGTCAATGCGTCGTGAAATGGACTTTTTCGGCCAATTTAAACTTGCACGTAAAATGATGGGTGAGCATCCGGCTAACCGATTCTTAATTGGTAACCTTGAAACCCTAGGCGATAAAGCTGATAGTTCATTACACAAAGAAACGGTTGATTTTTATAATAAATATTACTCATCAAATATTATGAAAGTGGCGCTGATTTCGAACTTACCAATTGCAGAAATGCAGAAAAAAGCACAAAAATACTTTGCTGACATTGAAAATAAAAATATTGAAAAGCCAAGTGTTACTGCTAGCTTAGATTTTGATGATGCCGGTGGTAAACGTGTTTTTTACTCACCAAATGAAGACGTAAAACAACTACAACTCGATTTCACAATTACTAATAACCAAAATGAATTTGCAGTAAAACCTAATCGCTTTGTTGCCTATTTACTTAGTAATGAAATGCCAGGTAGTCCAGCGCAAATATTACGTGATAAAGGGTGGGTATCTCAGTTATCAGCCTCTGCCTCTCCAAATCAATATGGCAACTACGGTTCTTTGAACGTGAATATAGAGCTGACTGATGAGGGTATGAAAAACCGCGAATCAATTGTCGCGACAATCATGCAATACATTGACTTGATTAAGCGTGAGGGCGTTAATAGTAAGTACTTTAATGAAATTCGCACTTCTTTAAATAATCAGTTTAAATTTTTAGAAAAGGGCGATGAGTTTAACTATGTCAGTGCGTTGACTCAAAGCATGCAAGATTACCCGTTAAATCATGCGATAAACGCACCGTACTACTATGCTCAATTTGATGCTGATGCGGTGAACAATGTACTTAAGCAACTTAATGCCGATACACTTCGAATCTGGTATATTTCTCAACAGGAAGATACAGATTCTGAGCTGCATTTTTACGATGGCAAATATAAAATTAACGATATTAGTGATGCAGAAATTGCCAGCTGGGAAAAACCAAGTGATTTTAATTTAGCATTGCCAAGTGTTAACAATTTACTACCAGAGAGTTTTGCTATTAAAACGCAAGCTTTTAAAGAGCAGAAGCATCCTGAGCTTAGCTATGATAAAAACGGCGTAAAAATTTGGCGCCAAGCAAGTCAGCAGTTTGCAGAGCAGCCTAAAGGTTTAGTTGAGGTGTATATCAACACGCAAACAGGTTTGCATGATATTAACTCAACCGTACTTTATTCTGTTTGGGCTGATCTGTATAACACTCAATTAAGTCAGTTACGAACTGAAGCTGCCATTGCTGGCATGAACGTTAATTTAAGCTCAAGTAATGGATTGGTGCTATCGTTAAGTGGTTTTACCGATAAACAAGATATTTTACTTAAACAAGCGTTAGCTGGGTTTGATGCTGAAATTTCAGCACAAGCGTTTAATCAAGCGATTGACCGTTATCAGCGAGATTTACTAAATCAACAAAAACAGTTCCCGTATGCACAAGCATTTGGTGAGTATTCAAAGCTGACTCGTACTGGCAGTTTCGATACAGAAGCGCTAATTAAGGCTGCAAAAACACTAACGCTTGCTGATTTACACGCTTTAAAGCAAAGCACCTTAGCGAATAATAACTTACGTGTATTTAGCTACGGTAACTACAACCAAAAAGACATTGATGCTATTGCTGCTGAGTTAGCGGCTATCTTACCAAGCAAACATACTCAAACGGAGTTTGCACGCAGTAAAGCGTGGTTACCGCAACCGGGTGAAGCGCGTGTATTACACAAAGATATTGATGTCGCCGATGTAGCGGTGGTCGATATGACCATTCACCCAACTCCTGGTTACAAACAAAAAGCACAGGCAGCTGTATTGCAAGGTCACTTTAGAACAATCGCCTTTGATAAAATGCGTACTGAAGAGCAACTTGCTTATGCAGTAGGCGCATTAGCGCGTCCTATTGAAGATTACTCAGGTATTGGTTTATTTATCCAAACACCTGTGAAAGGGCCTAAAGACATTCAAGTGCGCTTTGACAAGTTTAAAAAAGAGTACGCTTCTGAGCTTAATGCCATGAGTGAGGAAACATTTGCACAGCTTAAAAATGCAACTTTGGTTTCGTTAAAAGAACAGCCAAAGAATTTAAGCGACGAAATGAGTCCATTGATTAACGATTGGTATCGTGAAAACTTTGATTTTGATTCAAGACAAAAATTAATTGCAGAGGTGGAAAAAGTCACCCTTGCTGATATTAAAGATTACTACAAGCAAACAATGTTAAACCCAAAAGCAGCACGTTTAAATGTGCAGCTACGCGGCACTAAGTTTAGTGATAGCGAGTTTGCTGATTTGCCAAATCAAACTAAAGTGACGAGTTTAGATGCTTACTACAGCGATATAAAATTGCAAAAGTAAGTTTGAAATTACTCTAAAACCAAAAAACCCAGTCATTGTTGACTGGGTTTTTTTAATGTCGTTAAATTATAGTATTGGACACCAAGGAGTTATTTTGAATATTGCTTTTAAAACTGAACGTTTACTTATACGCTTCGCACAAATAGCAGATGCGGCGGAGTTAGTTAAGTTAGTTAATCAGGCCAACTTTATTAAATACATTGGTGATAAAGGTATTTACACTTTAGACGACGCTAAAAAATACATCAAAGACAGTTTTATATCTGCCCACAAAGAACACGGTTTTGGGCCTTATATAATCACACTTCATGATGAAACGGTTATTGGTATTGTTGGTTTTTATCAGCGAGCGACTATGCAACATCCCGATTTAGGGTTTGCGTTAAAAGACGGCTTTGAAAAAAAGGGATATATTTTTGAAGCAGCTACAACACTTTTAAATAACAGACATAAATTAGGTATAAAAGATGTATGCGCAATTACTTCAACGGCTAATTTAGGATCTCAAAATGTACTATATAAACTAGGTTTTACTGAGGTGGGTAAGGCATTCATCAATGCTGATAAAGCCACCATCAAAGTGTTTATTTATGATTGAGTCTTGTTTTTTCAATTTCTTTTGCCGCAAGAATGTTGATTTGTTGCCACATTTTTTCAAGAGTCGCCACCAATGAATCATAGCCATCATCATCGATTGGCATAACAGATGAAAAATTATGGATGCTTAGTAAACGTCTACCTGATTCTGGGTGAGTGTAGTATAAACGCCATAGCCCTGAAATATCTGCATTACCTTGCAGATCACCGTTAAAGTGGTGTAGTTCGTATTCTAATTCGTAAAATGTTTGTTGCTGTTGGTCGGTAATGACCGGCAATCCTTTAATAACCATCCAGTTGGTCATGGTATTAAATAATGTTTGCTGCGCGCTGGCACTCAGCATAACATCTGGTGATTCCCCCCATAGATGATAATTAGCAGCATGAATTTGATTACTATCTACTTTCATCGCAATACCCCGATTATTCAATGCCCCTCTTAAGGTAACTGTTTGCACTCTGAGTTGTGCCTGTGTATCTTGCACATTACGAGAAGAGTCATTAATGGGTTGCTCAAACTGGTAATATTGAGTTGCAGTTTGAATAGCCGAACTACAACCACTGATAAAGAGCACACTTGTTAAAAGTAAAAATAGTGCTTTCATTATTGTTTCCTCGGTTGCGGGTCACTAGGCAGTGACTTATCAAAAATGAGCATGTTAGGCTGTTCGTTTAAACCACGAGTAAGTGGTTGGAATTCTTCAGATAAACGTTTAATTTGTAGCAGTGTTTGTTCAAGCTGGTGGTGCATTTGAGATCCTGCTTGGTAGCTTGCCATTGTTTTATCGAATTGACGCATGGTTATTTCAAACTGTTCCATGCTTTTGGTTATTTTTTCGAGATTACGATTAAAGTCACCGGGTAAATTTTGGGTATCAGGTTTACTTAATAATATACGCATCTCGCTGGCCAATGCCTGATACTCGCTAAAGGTTGTTTGCATTTTTGCCAAGCTGTCTTCAATTTTTAAATTATTTACCTTATTCAGTACATCAGACACTTGGTCAGCAAGCACGGTTATACCGCTCGATACACTAGGAAATACATCATATTGAGCAAGCTTTTTAAGTTCGCTGTTAGGGGTGTCGGTATAAAAGTCAAAATCAACATAAACTGCACCGGTTAACAAATTCCCTGGCTTTAATGATGCCCTCATACCATTTTTTATCCACTCGATTATGCTTGATTTCCAATACTCTTTAGCTAAGGCGTTGTTGTGGTATAAACGTCCATATTCCACTTTGATCAATACAGGGACAGCGGTGTTTTTAGCACGAAAGTGAGCGGGTTTGCCGTCTATTATTACGTTCGCGGGAGCTTCAACTACAGTACCTATGCGTGTACCGCGATATTCTACTGGCGCACCTACACGTAACCCCCGAATGGATTGTTCAAATTCGATAAGGTAATAATCAAAGTCATAAAAGCGCTCTTCTAGAGCTTGTTTGTAACTTTGACTTAAAGAAAAGCTATGACCGTCTTTTGCCAAATCGCCGGGAGCTTGCTGGTCAGGTAAACCAACAGAAATACCACCTTTTAATAACTTGCTCAGTGAACCGGTGTTAATATTTATGCCATCAGCAGAAAGATCTATTTCTATTCCTGAGTTAACCCAAAAAATAGAGTTTAAGGTGATCAAGTTCTCGTAGGGAGCTTTAATAAAAATACCGTATTGCATTGCTTGGTTTTTCCAATCAAAGGTGGCGGTTTCTATTTGGCCTATTTTATAGTTTTTAAAAAATATGCCAGTACTCACATCAAGTACTTCTGCATTGTAACTGAGCAACTTAAAGCGTCCACCTTGTACATCTTTGCCTATTAATGCAGGCTCTTCTTGAAGTTTAAACTGCTTCTTTAATTGTTTGCTCTCGCCTGGTGAAAACTCTAAATAAACCCCTGAAAGTAAAGTACTCATACCAGTAATGCCGGTTTCATCTATGCGAGGTTTTACAACCCAAATGCTGGCATCTTCGGTAAGTAAATTATCGTAATTTTTATCTATTTGTGCCCGAGCTATTACGCTGTCTTGGCTGTCGGAAAGGCGTATATGATCTATTTGACCTATTTTTACACTACGCACTTTAATTTCTGTTTTACCAGCAATAATGCCCTCGGCTTGCGGCATAGTGATGTAGATTGTTTGCCCTTTATTTAATTGATACTGATAAAGCATCCAAATACCAACAAATAAGGCAACCGCTGGAATAATCCAAATCGCAGAAATCCGTGTTTTTTGTGCTACGTTGGCTGTTTTTGTCATGCTTTATTCTCTGCGTTTTTATTTTTAGGTGAATCCCACAGTAAACGAGGGTCAAATGCGTGTGCTGCCATCATTTGGCATAATACCATAACAGTGAAAAAGACGATGCCTAAACCCGGTATAACCGACATTAAGTTTCCTAACTGCACAAGTGCGACTAATATAGCCACAACAAATACATCAATCATAGACCACTTTCCTATAAATTCAGTTAGTTGATACACTTTTGTGTAACCTTTTGTATAAAGGTTGGCGGGCTTTGTAACCATAATACACAAAAAGCTTAAAATAAGCGCCTTGGCTAATGGCACCACTACACTTGCAAAAAATATAATCAGCGCAATAGGGTATGAGCCACTATTCCATAAGGTAATTACACCGGAAATAAGGGTTGCAGGAGTTTCATTCCCTAGGCTAATAGTGTACATAATGGGCAGTAAATTTGCCGGGATATAACAAATGAGAGAAGTAATTAACCATGCCGCTGCCTTTTGTACGCTGTAGGGGTTTCTTAAATATGTTTTACTATGACAACGAGGGCAGGTGGATTCGATACTTAGTTGGTGGCAAACATGACAGGCTTTTATATTGTCATCTATCGCACGCTCTATGCCAGCACTACCTTCAAGTCGAGTTGCAGGGCTTACCTGAGACCATAACCGGGCACGATTTAACCGTGTTAACGCACTAACATATAAAATTACAAATCCCACATAGGCAAAAAAGCTAGTGCCAAAACTAACATCAGCTAATGACATTATTTTAACCATACTAACCAAAACACCAATCAAAAATATTTCTGACATGATCCAAGGTTCAAGTGCCAAGGTAAATTTTAATAGTCTTCTTGCAATTGCTTGCGGTAGTGTTTTAAGTGCTCCTAAGTGCAATGGGATTAAAATAATGAGCAAGCTCATAGGTAAAATAATAATGCTGATATCAATAAATAGGCCAAGTAGGTCACTATCATAATTAAATAAAATACGAGCAGCGTCAGGTAGGGTAATCGTTTGGGTAATACCGTTGCTACTAAAAGAAATAAATGGATAAAACATACTGCTGAGCAACATCAGCAGTGCGCTGAGGCTCAGGGCGACTATTTCGATGTCATTATTAACATTAATACCGCGAATCTTATGGTTGCAGCGAGGGCACAGTGCGACTTGCTTTGCATCAATGTCGGGAATATCAATGATAAGATC